>CBIHRE010000123.1:0-11393 GCA_966212385.1 uncultured Akkermansia sp.
CTCGTTTCTCGCTGCCGTTCAGCTTCGCTGCGCTCTCCTTTGGGCGGCCATCTCGTGACGACACTCCCTAAGCGAGTGAAGCTGTCTGATCGTGAGTCGTGGCCGCGGGATTTATCCGTGCAGATGGGCCGGTCGGATCATGACCACCAAGCCCGCCCAGATAAAAAAGAAGAAGAGGAACACCGCGCCCGCGATTCCAAGCTCCTTCGGCGCCACGCTGGGCACCCTAGGCAAAAAAACCTCCTGGCGAGCGGCAGAGCCTCTCGGGTCCATCGTCTTTGGAATTTCCGCTCCGCTTGGGTGGCGTAGATCGCCCACGCGAGCACGAGCAGAAAAAAGATCCACCAGTAATGTGTCGCAAGAGCGGTAAGCAGCGGCACCGGTCGCGGGTGTCTTCCGTTGCGGATCGAGACACAGCCTTCGGCGAAAAGGTAGCCGGAGACCATGCTCGCCAACTGGAAAGCCAGGATCGTGCTGATGGGCCGCATCGAGTTTGTTTATGCCTCGGTTTGCGCCGATGGGCCGGGACTCGGTCTCCTGATCCGCCGGCGCAAGGGGAGCCAACGATAGACGAGGTAGACGTAGACAATCAGCACGCCATCGAGCACGAACCACGAGGAGAAGGGGAGCCACGCGTCTCCCCACACTTCGGGCTCGATGGGAAGAAGCAAAGGGA
Organism: uncultured Akkermansia sp.; assembly: GCA_966212385.1. Taxonomy (GTDB): domain Bacteria; phylum Verrucomicrobiota; class Verrucomicrobiia; order Opitutales; family Opitutaceae; genus IMCC26134_A. Next base: position 677 of record CBIHRE010000123.1, read on the forward strand.
TGCCGCCGGTGATCAAATCGCAGAGGAGATGGGCGAGGTAGGCGCCACCGCAGAGGCAAATGACGGCGCGGTGCGCGCGGAATCGTCGTTGAGCCGCCATGAGCGCCAGAAGAGCGGAGAAAATCACCCATGCGGCAAACGAGTGCGAGAGCGCCGCGTGCCGAGCCTCCAGTCCGAGATGCGGGCTGAGAATATCGGGCAAGGTTCCGCTCAGGGCGACGCATCCCGAGGCGATCCACGTCGGCGCCCCGTCGGTCCGTCTCGGCAGCCAGCGTTTGCCGAGCACGAGCGGAAGAAACGCGTGGGTGATGGGAGTCATGGCCTCGAAAATGGCGTGCGAGCAGCGGGGTGGGGGCGGACGGAATCGGGCTCGTCAAACCGAGGAGCGCGCTTCCTTTTGACCAAGCTCGCGCGGAAGCGTCACGAACGAACACGTTCACCCTCTCCGGTGGAGCCCCGGGGAAGTTTTCAGGGTAAAATTCCCGAGACGGGCGCGCTGGTTCGCAAAATGCTGTTGTGAGCTTAATCGGTTTGGGCTTTGGTTTCCGCTCATTGGATCGCCCTGCCGGGCAATGCCTTATAAATCTCCATTTTGTTGATATGAAAAAAACTGCTACCAAGTCCGCCGCCGGGAAGGCGCCGGCTGCCGAAAAGAAGACGCCGGTCGTGAAGGCCGCCGTGGCCAAGATCGCCAAGGCCGTGAAGTCGACCGTGGCGCCCGCGGTTAAAGCGGCCAAAGCGGATAAACCCGCCAAGACGGCCCCGATGGCCAAGGCGCCCTCGCCAAAGGCCAAGGCGAAGCCCGCCGCGGTGACGACGACGATCGTGGCCGCCGTCGATGTCGGTTTTGGCAACAGCCTGTCTATTCGCGGCGTGGGTCCTGGTCTGAGCTGGGATGTCGGCTTGGTGATGGACTGCGTCGCCGACGACCGTTGGTCGATCACGCTGCCTGAGTCGTCTCAGCCCATCGTGTGCAAGTTCCTCCTCAACGATAGCACGTGGTGCTCCGGCGAAGACTATACGGTGCTTCCAGGCTCCAGCGTGGTTCTTTCGCCGAGTTTCTGAGCGCGCCAAGCATCCGGCACGCCGACGAGGCGGCGCGGGCGCGAAGGGTCAAATCACCTGCGCGCCGCTTCTGTCGGCGAAGGACGCCGCCCCGGAAAATTCCGGATTGAGCGCGTTCAGTCGCGCTTCGATGAACTCGCGGGCATTGTCGGCCGCGAGCGCTTCGGGCGCGATTTCTTCCACGCGCAGGCTCACCGCGGAAAAAAGGTGCGGCACCCCGAAGCGATCCCAGCTGCGAAGGCGCCAAGCGCTTTCGTAGGCGATGCCGAGGACGACCACGCGCACCTTGGCGCGACGGGCCACCACGACGGGGCCCGGCTTGCACACATAGATCGGGCCGCGTGGTCCGTCGGGCGTGATCCCGGCGTCATGCCCGGCGCGAAGCACATCGACGAGCGCCGAAGCGGCCTCGCGACCACCACGGGAACTGGAGCCGCGCACGACGCGTAGCCCCGCGCTTTCGAAGAAGGCCGAGAGCCAGGCGCCGTCCTTGCTCGCGCTCACCAGGCAGTGCAGGGGGCGCTGCGGTCGCAGCGTCCGCGATAGGCGCGCCGCGGCGAAAAGTCGGTTGTGCCAAAGCACGAAAAGGGTGGGGCGCTCGTCGTTTGAAACAAGCTGGCGGGCCCCTTCCGTGACACGGATCCGGAGCGACGCGCACCAGACCCGCATGATCAATCCGGCAAGCACCGCCAGCCAGCGGCGCCAGCCGGACACGACCTGAACGGCCGGCGGGGTCGCGGTGGCGGCGGCTTTTTCGGCGGAGGTGGTCGAGGGGCTGTCTTGGATCGGATGCACGCGAGGCGAAGCGGAGGCGGCAGCGGACACGAAAAAGCGGCGGCAGGGAAGCCGCGGATGCGACCATCACCGACGGCGGATCGGAGAAGTCGAGCGCGCCCGAGGATTGAACTCGCTCAAAGCTGCGTCCCCCGGCTTGGCTCAGGCTTCGATTTCCCTCCGATGCGCATCACCGGCCTCGCCCTAGTTCCGCCTCCATCCGCCGCCGATCTGCCCCGCGTCACGCCCGAGCTTCTCGCTTCGGTGCTCGCCCGCTATTCGCGCAGCAACGAGGGCATCCATGCCATTCTCTCCAAGGTCGACCCCGCCGATCCGGACGCCTCGATCGACCGCATCCTGAAGTTTGTCGATTACGGCCATGCCTCGATCGGCGGCCTCACCGGCGGCTTGGCGATCGCCTTGGACGACGTTTCGATGTGGCTCGCCTACAAGCTCTTCGAAATCGCCCAGATGGCCGATGGGCAGGAGTCCTCGACTCGCTACATCACGCTTGCCCCCAGCGCCCTGCCGGAACCCGAGGCTCTCGGCATCCCGCTGGATCTGGCTCCTCGCTGGAGCGAGGTGATGGGCCGCGCCTTCGCCGCCTATCAAGCCGAATACGCCCGTCTCGACTCACTCGGCGAGACCGAGCCGCAACGCGTGCGCGTCCCCGCCGGAGCCAAGCCCGCCGTGGTGGCGCGCATTCGCAAAAACTACGCGCTTGATCGCGCGCGTTACTTCATCCCGCTCGCCACCCGCACCAACGTGGCGCTGGTGCAAAGTTCGCGCATGTGGGCCCAGACGGTGAAGCACCTCGCGTCGCTGCCGCACCCCGAAGCGCGCGCGGCCGCCGACTTGATCCGTGCCGAGTTGCTCAAGATCTCCCCGCGCCTCATGCGCCACAGCGTCGCGGAAAAAAGCTTCGAAGCGCAGGCCGCGGCCGAGCTCGCGACCTCCTGCCGGCTCGGCCTCGCCAAGCTTTCGACGGCGAATCTGCCCGACGAGACGTGGGTGCATGTTGACCGCGCCACGCCTCCCTTCCTCGCCGAGGAGCAGAGCGTCGCCGATGCGCTTTCCTCCCGCGCCAACCGCTACGGGCAACAAGGCACGGCCACCCGTCGCATGCGCGTGAGTTTCGCTTGGAACAACCTCGCGCTCGCCGAACTCCGCGACCTGAACCGTCATCGCACCGGCAATCGCCATACGCCGCTTATCCAGGCCGGTTTCTACCTTCCGCCCGAGATCGCCGCCGCGTCGCACACGGCCTTGCTCGAGGAGCAGGCCGCCCTCACGCGCGAGCTGCTCACCCGCGGTTCCGCCGCCTACGTCTACACGCTCCTGCTCGGCGCGCAGACCCCCTTCGAGCACTCCACCCACGCGGATAAGTTTATCTACGAAGCCGAGCTCCGCACCGGCATGGGCGCGCATTTCCGCTACGCGGAGCATCTCTCCTCGGCGCTGGCCGGCTTTTTGCGTCAGGTTCCCGAGGCCCGCGATTGGGTGGTCGAAGGCACCGCCGAGCCGGAATAACCTTGCGGCCCGCCTCTTGGGTAAATGCCATCGGGTGACATGAAAACGGTCGTCGGCCTCACCCTCGCCGCGCTTGCGACACTCGTCTCCGTCCAAGCCGCTCCAGGCCGGATAAACACGAGCAAGCGCGCCACCACGGTTTCGACCGAGGAAAAGGCGATCCTGCCCGACAACAAACCGATCGAGCGCAACGAAGTGCTCTCGGATAAGCGCTTTTCGTCGCAAATGGTGGAGCGCAAGGACGCGATCGTCGGCGAACGCCGCAGCTCCATCGCGGTCGAGGAGCGCCGGGAGAAAAAGTTCTTTTCCACTCCCGAGCGCAAAGAATACGAGCACATCGAACGCAAGGACAGCACCCTCTCCGGCAAGCTTTCCCGCTATTCCACCTCCGAAGACAGCTATCGGACCGGGATGGCCGTGCGCTTCCAGGACAAGATCGACGACGCCCGCCCCTTCGTCGAAACCAAGCCGGTCGTTTCCAAACGCGCGACCTTCGACCGGGTGAATCGTTTTTCTTTCCGCCGCAACAGCGATTCCGCCGTGACGGTCACCGCCGCCGGTTCCGAGGCTCCCTCGCGCGACATCTCCGGCTCCTCGTCCCTGAACCCCGACTCCAAGTCGATGCCCAAGGAGGCGAAGAGCTCGTCGGCGCTTTCCAATCCCGCCTCCGCCTCGGGGCCGGTTTCGCCTCCCTGAGTTTCCGCTTTCGCTCCCCCTCGCGTCCTCCTCGCTTCGCTTTCGCCGACCAAACACTCCGACTTTCGCGTGAAATCCTTTCGAGTCCTGCAATTCAACATGCAGTTCGGGCAAGTCTGGGATGATCGTGATCCCGACCACGCGCCACTTCGCCTCGAGGATTCGATCGCGGAGATCCGGCGGCATGCGCCCGACATCATTCACCTTCAGGAGGTGGAGCAGGCTCGCCCCGGCGGCCTCCAGGTGCTGCCCCCGCCCAACTACGAGCGCATCCGCGCGGCTTTTCCGGATTACCACGGCTATTTCAGCTATCCTCCCGCCGATCCGCGCGAGCTGCCCTTTGGCATCGGGCTCGCCATCCTCTCGCGCACGCCTCTGCGCGATACGTTTTCCGAAGTCATCCCGTCCCCGGCCATCGAGTTCGACTTTTTCGGGGAGAAAAAGACCCCGACCAACCGCGTGATGATCGGCGCGACGACCGAGATCCAAGGACGCGCGGTGCGCCTGCTCAACACCCACCTGCTCGCCTTCTTCATGCTCAAAAGCAACAGCCGTGAGCATCCGGAGCAGCGTCGCCAGGTGGCGGCGAAGCTGCACGAAGCGCAGGCCGATGGAGCGCCGCTCATTCTCAGCGGCGATTTCAATGTGCGCGACCACGTCGGCCTCATCCAGGAATACGCCGCCGAGGGTTTCGCGTCCGTGCAGAGCACCGAGATCACCTGGCGTCGCCAGCCCTACGTGCTCGATCACATTTTCCACAACGCCCCGCTGCGCTGCGTCGGCCACCAAGTCGTGCCCACGATGGCGAGCGACCATCTGCCCTTGGTCGCCGATTTCGTCTGGGCCTGAGGACCGGCGGGTCGAAGGAGGAGGCGGCCCACGATCATTCATGTGCCGTTCATTTTCGGTTCATGTGACCGCGCTGGATTCGCGTCGTCTTTTCAACCAATGAAACGCGTCTTGATCTGGGACTGGCCTGTGCGGGTGCTGCACCTTGTTTTCGCCGCGTCGAGTTCGGCCGCCGTGGTCCTCGGCTTGGGGCTGGGCAAGGAGCATCCGTGGTTCGGGTATCATGCATGGTCCGCCATGCTGGCCGCGGGCGCGCTCGTGTTGCGCGTGGTGTGGGGCTTCATCGGTTCGCGCCATGCTCGGTTCGCCGCGTGGAGCTGGAGTCCCGCCGCTTGGCTGCGTTTTCTCCGGGAGCAGATCGGCCTTGCGCCACGCGTCCATCATGGTTCGCACAATCCCGCGGCTTCCTTGGTGATGTCCGGGCTGTTCGCGCTCGTCGGGGCCTTGGTTTGGACCGGGCTCGACGGCGGAGATGATCCGCACGAGGGCTTGGCCATCGCCTTGGTCCTGTTCATCGGCCTGCATCTCGCCGGGCTGGCGTGGCATGGTTTTCGGCACCGTGAAAACATCGCGCTCTCGATGGTGGACGGTCGCAAATTGGCGCCCGAAAACGAAGCACTGCCCCATGCCTCGGGCAAAGCGGGCGCCGCGATCCTGTTGGTTTTGGTGGTGTGGACGACCTTGCTCGTGCGGGGCTACGACCACGCCGCAGGCACCTTGAAACTGCCTTTGCTCAAGCACCCGCTTGTTCTCACCGACGGAGCCGGCGACGAGGCGGAATCGGAAGAGTAGGGGGCGGCATAAGAACTCGCTCGGTCGCGCGAGTTCACGAGGGCTTTCCAAGCGGGTCGGTGCTCAGCGGCGCGCTTCGCGGCGCACCCGCTCTTTTTCGTCTTCGCGCTCTTCGTCGAGCCGCACCTTTTCGCGGGCGAGCTGCGTGCGAACCTGCTCGGCCGCGTCGGCGTCGCCCTCCGAAAGCGCCTTTTCGAGCTGCCCTTTCAGGAAGACTTCACGCTCGGCCCACTTGCTTTTGAAGACGGTGTCGATCTCGGCGAGCCGGGCTTTCTGCTCGGCGCTCAAGGGCTTTTCCTTCGGCTCGGACTTGGCGAGCCGTTCCATCGCGAGTTCGTAGGCGCTTTTCATGAGGAGCGAAGCAAAGGCCTCGTTTGCGTCCGGCTCAAGCACGCGCGCGCGGTCCTGCGTGCCCGGCGCTCAGGGGGCGGGGCGAAGCAGCTCGTCGACCAGCGCTTTTACGACCGCGTCCAGGTCGGTGGATTTCGCGATGTAGCGAAGACGATAGGCGGAGGCGTAGGGACGCTTTTCCCCGGGATCGTGGAGGTCGAGACGGAGGTAGGTCATGTGCTCGCCGAAGTCCCAGGTCCAGCGGTCCTCGTAATGGATCACGGCCTCGGTTTTTTCCGGCATCATCGTGAGCGGTCCGCTTTCCGACCGCAGCCCGCGATCACGGAGGGCGGCGGCGATGCGTTTGGCGACGCGGTGATTGTCCGAAAGATTCTCCGCGACGAAAATCTGCTTGGGCGTCGCCGGGTTTCGCCCCGGATTCACCGTGCGCTCGAGGGTGGTGCAGCCGGCAAAAAGCCAGGCGGCGGCGAGGACGAGAAAGAGGCGGCGGGTGAAAAGATTCACGATGCTCGGGGGGCACGCACGCAAGCGAGGAGGTCGTCCGCTGGCGAGCGGGATCAGGTTTCGCCGCCGACCTTGGGTTTTGCCGCCGTCGCGTCTTGCGGTGCGGCGGGGGCGCAATGCGGGCAGGCGATGTCGGGGATGTAGCGCGGATCGCGCTGTTCGGCCACGGTGAGCGGCATCTGGCAGGCGAAGCAAAGGACGGCGGCGGTTTCGCGCAGGTCGGGATCGACGCCCACGCGGCGGTCGAAGACGAAGCATTCGCCATCGTAGTGCGCGCCGCTGCAAAGCTCGAAGTATTTGAGGATGCCGCCCTCGAGCTGGTAGACGTTTTGGAATCCCTCGCGAACGAGGAGCGGAGCGGCTTTTTCGCAACGAATTCCGCCCGTGCAAAACGTGACGACCGGCTGGTTCTTGAGTTCGGAGGGAAGGGCGCGGACCGCGGCGGGGAAGTCGCGAAAATTCTCGATGTGCGGCACGAGCGCGTTTCGGAAGGTGCCGAGCTTCACCTCGTAGTCGTTGCGAGTGTCGAGCAGCGCGACGGGGCGGCCTTCGTCGAGCCACTGCTTGAGCGTGCGCGGATCGAGTCGTGGAGCGGGGGCGCGGGCGGGATCGATGCCTTCGACGCCGAAGGCGATGATCTCTTTTTTGACCTTCACGAGCATGCGGTTGAACGGCTGCTCGGCGGAGAGGCTCTCTTTGGGCGTGAGGTCGGCGAGGCCGGGCAGGGCGCGGAGATCGGCGAGCAGGGCGTCGGTGGCGTCGCGCGGGCCCGCGACGAACAAGTTGATGCCCTCGGTGGCGAGCAGGATGGTGCCGCGCAGGCCGAGCTCGGCGCTGCGCGCGCGGAGGCGGTCGCGCAGCGGGATCAGTTCCTCCGCGGCGAAAGGCGTGAAACGGTAGGCGGAGAGATTGACGACGGCGGGCGCGGACATGCTCCGCTTATCGGAGGCATCAGCGGGAGGCGTGGCAAGACGCGCCGGGCGGGCGCTTTTTGGCGAAGCATGGGCGCGGCTTGGCGAGCGCTCGACGGACGGGGCGGTGGTTCCGATGCAGGAGCCTTTATGGCCTCGCACAACTCCGCCTCCCCCAAGCTCTGCAATCCCGCCGTGGTCGGCCTCGCCGGCTTCGGTCTCACCACACTGGTCCTCCAGCTCCACAATCTCGGGCTCGTGGGCCTGGGGCCGGTGATCTGGCTCGGTCTGGTTTTCGGCGGACTCGCGCAGATGATCGCGGGCCTGCAGGAGATGAAAACGGGCAACAATTTCGGCTACTGCGCCTTCACCTCCTACGGCGCCTTCTGGATCGCGCTTTGCCTGATGTTGCTCGCTGGGAACTACGGTCTCTTCAAGCCCTCGCACGAGGATGTGGGCTGGTTCCTTGTCGCCTGGACGCTCTTCACCGTGATCCTCTGGGTAGGGGCCTTGCGGATACACGGCGCGATGGCGACGACCTTCACGCTGCTGCTCGCGGGTTTCGTGCTGCTCGATCTCGGCCACTTTGGATTCCCTTTGTGCAACACGATCGCCGCCTACGTGCTGATCGGCTGCGCCTTCGCCGCCTGGTATATGATGGCCCGCATCCTTCTCAACGAGCTCTACGGGCGCGAGCTGTTGCCCGCGGGCAAGGCTTGGGTCGGCGCGAGATCATCGGAGCCGGCCAAAGCGAGGCAGGTCGAGGTCGGCGCGAGCGCCGTAGCGGCGGCCAACGCGCGTTGATCGCCTTTGGCGGACGCAAAAAAGCCGCGCCTCGGATCGGGCGCGGCTTTTGATTTTTTGGCGGCGGCGGACGGGACGCCCGCGCCACACGGCTTAGTCGCCGGATTTGCCGGCCTTCTTGGCCTTCTGGCGCTCGCCGGAGTTGAGGATGCGCTTGCGCAGGCGGAGGCTCTTCGGGGTGACCTCGAGGAGTTCGTCCGCGGCGATGTATTCGATGCAGCGCTCGAGCGACATCTTGGTGGCGGGCGTGAGGCCGGTGGCCACGCCTTCGCCCTGTGAGCGGAAGTTGGTGAGCTTCTTTTCGCGGACGGCGTTGAGCGAGATGTCCTCGTTGCGGGGGTTTTCGCCGACGATCATGCCCTCGTAAACCTGCTCGCCGGGACCGACGAAGAGGCGGCCGCGCTCCTGGCACATGATGAGCGCGTAGGCGGTGGTCTCGCCCGGTTCGGTCGCGATGAGCGTGCCGGTGATGCGGGTGAGGAGCTCGCCGGCGTAGGGGCCGTATTCCTTGAAGAGGTGGTTGGTGACGCCGCGGCCGGAGGTGGCGTTGACGACGTCGATCTCGAGGCCGATGAGGCCGCGGGTGGTGATGGCGGCCTCGATCATCGTGGTGACGGGACCCTTCTCCATGTTGGTGATCTGGCCCTTGCGGTTGGCGAGGTTCTGCATGATCGAGCCGACGCACTCGTCGGGCACTTCGATCCAGACGGTCTCGTAGGGCTCGAGGCGCTCGCCGTTGGGACCGGTCTTTTCGATCACGGTCGGGCGGGAGACGAGGAGCTCGTAGCCCTCGCGGCGCATGGTCTCGACGAGCACGGCGACCTGCATGGCGCCGCGGGCCTTCACGTTGAAGGTGCCGGCCTTCTCGGGGTTGTCATCGATGTAGATGGAGACGTTGGTCTTGAGCTCGCGCATGAGGCGTTCGCGGAGCTGGCGCGAGGTGACGAGCTTGCCTTCCTGGCCGACGAGCGGGCCGTCGTTGACCGAGAACTGCATCTCGAGCGTCGGCGGGTCGATCTGGGTGAAGGGGAGGGGATGGGCGTTGTCGCGGACGTCGAGGGTGTCGCCGATGTCGACGTCTTCGAAGCCGGCGAGGCCGACGATGTTGCCGGCGTGGGCCTGCTCGACCTCGCGCTGGCCGAGGCCGGTGAACTCGAATATCTTGGTGATCTTGGCGCGGACCTTTTTGCCGGCCTCGGCGTGGCGGAGAACGAAGCAGGGATCGCCGACCTTGACGACGCCGCCGAGGATCTTGCCGACGGCGATACGGCCCACGTAGTCGCTCCAGTCGATGTTCGACACGAGCATGTGGAAGGGATCGTCGGGCTTGGCGAAGGGCGGCGGGATGTGGTTGATGATCGTCTCGAAGAGAGGGGTCATGTCCTTCTTCTCGTCGGAGAGCTTATACATCATGTAGCCATCGCGGCCGGATCCATAGACGACGGGGGCGTCGAATTGCTCCTCGGTGGCCTCGAGCTCCATGAGGAGTTCGAGCACCTTGTCATACATCTTCACCGGGTCGGCGTTGGGGCGGTCGATCTTGTTGATGACGATCACGACCTTGAGGCCGTGGGCGAGGGCCTTGCGGAGCACGAAGCGGGTCTGCGCCTGGGGACCGTCGTAGGCGTCGATGATGAGGAGAACGCCGTCGACCATGCGCAGGGCGCGCTCGACCTCGCCGCCGAAGTCGGCGTGGCCGGGGGTGTCGAGGATGTTGATGATCTTGTCCTTCCAGTGGACGGAGGTGTTCTTGGCCTTGATCGTGATGCCCTTTTCCTTCTCGAGGTCCATGGAGTCCATGGCGCGCTCCTGGACGGCTTGGTTGGCGCGGTAGACGCCGCCTTCCTTGAGGAGTTGGTCCACGAGGGTGGTCTTGCCGTGGTCAACGTGCGCGATAATGGCGATGTTGCGGATGTTTTGGTTCATTTGGGTGACGTGTGCGCGCGGTGGCGGACGGGTGCTTTTGTTCGGAAAAAGGAAGAGCGTGCCGGGCGGGCGAGGCGGGAGGCAAGGGCGGAATAGCCGAAACCCGCCGACGCCTTGCGAATGGGCCCGGTTCTTGCGGAGGGATGCGGCGGCGGCCTGGCGAATCAGGGCGCGGCGGAGGGGGCGGGGGTGGCGAGGAAGCCGCGACCGCTCAGCCAAGCGAGGCAGGCCTCGTCCCAAGCGGGGGCGCCTTTGCCGGCCGAGGGCAGCCCGAGGCCGTGTTTGCCCTTTTCGTAGATGTGAAGCGCGAAGGGGACGCCGGCACGGCGGAGGGCGGAGGCGAAGAGAAGCGCGTTTTCCACCGGCACGGTCTGGTCCTCGGCGGTGTGCCAGATAAAGGTGGGCGGAGTCCGGGCGGTGACCTGGAGCTCGTTGGAGAGCAATCGCACGAGGTCCTCGGGGGGATTTTCGCCAAGCAGATTGCGCTTCGATCCCTTGTGCGTGACTTCGCCCAT
>CBIHRE010000124.1:0-11392 GCA_966212385.1 uncultured Akkermansia sp.
AGCCGTGGAGCCCCGCACGGTCGATGGAGTGGCCGGTCCGGGCGACCGTGCGATCGCCGTACCCCGCGGCGTCGATTACCGCACGGGCGGCTCGGTCGGCCTCCGCCCCCGCCACGGGCTCCCCGGCCTCGAGCCGCTCACGAAGCAGATCGTCCGCACCTTCGAGAAGCACGACATCACCTCCGTCAAGGTGCTCGACACCGCCGCCGACGACGGCGCGATCGTCCGCGCGCTCAAGAAGGATCCGACCATCAACGAGGAGGAAGCCCTCAAGGAAATCTACAAGCGCCTCCGTCCGGGCGAGCCCGCCACCATCGCCAACGCCAAGGCCCTCCTGAAGCGTCTCTTCTTCGATCCCAAGCGCTACGACCTCGGCGCCGTCGGCCGCTACAAGATCAACCAGAAGCTGAACCTCGAGACGCCCATCGAGCAGCGCATCATCACCACCGAGGACATCATCGAGTCCACGAAGTATCTCGTCCGCCTCAAGCGCGGCGAGGGCGTCGTCGATGACATCGATCACCTCGGCAGCCGCCGCGTTCGCACCGTCGGCGAACTCCTCGCCAACGAGTGCCGCAAGGGCCTCGCTCGCACCGAGCGTCTCGTCCGCGAGCGCATGACGATGTATGACCAATCCGTCGATTCGATCACGCCCAACAAGCTGATCAACCCGAAGGCTCTCACCACGGTCATTCGCGACTTTTTCGCCCGCTCGCAGCTGTCTCAGTTCATGGACCAGATCAACCCGCTCGCCGAGGTCACGCACAAGCGCCGCCTCTCCGCGCTCGGGCCGGGTGGTCTTAACCGCGACCGCGCCGGCTTCGAGGTGCGCGACGTTCACCCGACGCACTACGGCCGCATCTGCCCCATTGAGACCCCCGAAGGTCCGAATATCGGTCTGATCAACTCGCTCTCCACCTACGCTCGCGTCAACGAGTATGGCTTCATCGAGGCTCCCTACCGCCTCGTGAAGGACGGCCGTGTCACCGACAAGATCGAGTATCTCACCGCCAACCAGGAAGAGGGCAAGGTCATCGCCCAAGCCAACTCCGAGCTCGACGAAAAGAACAATTTCGTCGGCAAGGTCACCGTTCGTAAAGACGGCGAGTTCTTGGAAGTGAAGGCCGAGGAGGTCGACCTGATGGACGTTTCGCCCAAGCAAGTCGTGTCCATCGCGGCCGGTATGATTCCCTTCCTTGAGCACGACGACGCCAATCGCGCGCTGATGGGAGCGAACATGCAGCGCCAAGGCGTTCCGCTCCTCCGCGCCGAAGCTCCCTTCGTCGGCACCGGCATCGAAGAGCGCGTCGCACGCGACTCCAAGATCGTTGTCGTCGCCCAAGAGGCCGGCGTGGTTGCCTCCGTCGACGCCAAGCGCGTCGTCATCACCAAGGACGGCGAACTCCCGCGCAACTTCGACAAGAACCCGAAGTCCGACGCCAAGAACGGCGTGCAGGTCTACGAGCTGCGCAAGTTCATGCGCTCGAACGCCAGCACGAACTTCAACCAGAAGCCCATCGTCAAGAAGGGCCAGAAGATCAAGGTCGGCGATATCATCGCGGACGGCCCCTCGACCGACAAGGGCGAGATGGCGCTTGGTCGCAACGTGCTCGTCGCGTTCATGCCTTGGAACGGCTACAACTTCGAAGATGCCATCCTCATCTCCGAGAAGGTCCTGAAGGAAGACATCTTCACGTCCGTCCACATCCACGAGTTCGAGGTCACCGCCCGCGACACCAAGCTCGGGCCCGAGGAAATCACCCGCGATATTCCGAACGTCGGCGAAGAGGCTCTCAAGAACCTCGATCACAACGGCATCATCCGTGTCGGCGCCGAGGTGAAGCCCGGCGACATCCTTGTCGGCAAGATCACCCCGAAGTCCGAGACCGAGCTCGCTCCCGAAGAGAAGCTCCTCCGCGCGATCTTCGGCGAAAAGGCCGCCGACGTGAAGGACACCTCCCTCATCGTCCCCTCTGGCGAGCACGGCATCGTCATGGATGTGAAGGTCTCCAGCCGCGTCGACTTCGAAAAGGAGAAGCTCTCTCCCTCCGACCGCCGCCGCGAGATCAAGCAGATCCAAGAGGAGTATAAGACCCAGATGGACAAACTCCGTGAGACCCTCACCGAGGCCCTGTCCAACATCCTCCTCGGTGAAAAGATCCCGCTCGACGTCACCAACGGCGCCACCGGCGAGATCATCATCCCCGCCAACCGCAAGATCACCAAGACCCTCCTCCGCAAGCTCGCCGCCGTCTCCAAGCACGTCGAGATCGACCCGTCCCCGGTTCGCATCAAGATCATGGAGATCATCGCCTCCTTCCAGTCTCGCTTCGACGAGCTCGAGGGCGACCGCGAGCGCAAGGTCTCCGGCATCGAGTCCGGCGACATCGCGGGCGACGGCTCGATCAAGCAGGTCAAGGTCTACATCGCCACCAAGCAGAAGCTCGAGGTCGGCGACAAGATGGCCGGCCGCCACGGTAACAAGGGCGTCGTCGCCAAGATCGTCCCCGAGGAAGACATGCCCTTCCTCGCCGACGGCACCCCGATCCAGATCTGCCTCAACCCCCTCGGCGTTCCTTCCCGCATGAACGTGGGCCAGGTTCTCGAGACGCACCTCGGCTGGGCTTGCAAAAAGCTCGGCATCAAGGTCGCGACGCCCGTCTTCGACGGCATCCCCGAGAAGAAGGTCCGCGAATACCTCAAGGACGCGAACGACATCGAGAAGAAGGAAGGCGGCGTCGTCACGGTCACCACCGCCGGCAAGGCCTCGCTCTTCGACGGTCGCACCGGCGAGAAGATCGATCAGCAAGTCGTCGTCGGCTACATCTACATGATGAAGCTGAATCACCTTGTGTCCCACAAGATCCACGCCCGCGCCGTCGGTCCCTACTCGCTTGTTACCCAGCAACCGCTGGGCGGCAAGGCCCAGTATGGCGGCCAACGCTTCGGCGAAATGGAGGTCTGGGCGCTCGAGGCCTACGGCGCGGCGCACACCCTCCAGGAGCTCCTCACCGTCAAGTCCGACGACGTGCAGGGCCGCACCAAGATCTACGAGTCGCTCGTCAAAGGCGACAACACGCTCCAGGCCGGCACGCCCGAGTCCTTCAACGTGCTCATCAAGGAAATCCAGTCCCTCGGTCTGGACATCCGTCTCAACAAGCGCGACGCCCTCGGCAACCTCGTCGAGACCCGTCCGCCCTCCGCCGCGCAGATCGCCTCCGGCAATCCCCGCGCCACCAGCCTGTAATTGGTTTAACTACAAACTTTAGGGAAGAACTTAAATGAGCATCCAACCCAACGAAGTCGCCGCCGGCGCCCGCGAGGAAGTCCGTTCCGCCCTCGGCCTCGACGAGAATCCCTTCGACTGCGTCTCCATCACCGTCGCCTCCCCCGAGACCATCCGCAACTGGTCCCGCGGCGAGGTGAAGAACCCCGAGACGATCAACTACCGCACCTTCAAGCCCGAGCCGGGCGGCCTCTTCTGCCAGAAGATCTTCGGCCCCGTCCGCGACTACGAGTGCGCCTGCGGAAAGTATAAGCGCATCAAGTATAAGGACGTCGTTTGCGATCGCTGCGGCGTCGAGGTCACCGTCGCCCGCGTCCGCCGCGAGCGCATGGGCCACATCGAGCTGGCCGTTCCGGTCACGCACATCTGGTTCCTCAAGAGCATGCCGTCCCGCCTCGGCCTGCTTCTCGACATGACCGCCCGCTCCCTTGAGCGCGTCATCTATTACGAGAACTACATGGTCATCGATCCGGGCAAGACCCCGCTCGAGCCCAAGCAGCTCCTCACCGACACCGAGTATCGTCAGGCCCTCGACGAATACGGTGACGACTCCTTCGTCGCCAAGATGGGCGCCGAGGCCCTCCGTGACTGCCTCAAGACGATGGATATGGATGCCACCGTCGCCGAGCTGCAGGAGAACATGCGCGCGACCAAGTCGAAGCAGATCAAGAAGAAGCTCTCGAAGCGTCTGAAGGTCATCCAAGGTTTCATCAACTCCAAGTCCCGTCCCGAGTGGATGGTGCTGGAGGTTCTACCCGTCATCCCGCCCGACCTCCGTCCCCTCGTTCCTCTCGAAGGCGGCCGCTTCGCCACCTCCGACCTCAACGACCTCTACCGCCGCGTCATCAACCGCAACAACCGTCTGCGGAACCTGATGCAGCTGAAGACGCCCGACGTCATCATCAACAACGAGAAGCGCATGCTTCAGGAGTCCGTTGACGCGCTCTTCGACAACGGCCGCCATGGTCGTCCCGTCACCGGCGCCGGCAATCGCCCCCTGAAGTCGCTCTCCGACATGCTCAAGGGCAAGCAGGGCCGCTTCCGCCAAAACCTCCTCGGCAAGCGCGTCGACTACTCCGGCCGCTCCGTGATCGTCATCGGCCCCGAACTCAAGCTCAGCCAGTGCGGTTTGCCCAAGAAGATGGCGCTCGTCCTCTTCGAGCCCTTTATCATCCGCCGCCTCAAGGAACTCGGCTTCGTGCACACCGTGCGCGGTGCCCGCAAGATGATCGAGAAGAAGTCCCCCGAAGTGTGGGACATCCTCGAGGAAGTGACCAAGGGCCACCCGGTTCTCCTGAACCGCGCCCCCACGCTCCACCGCCTCTCGATCCAGGCTTTCGAGCCCGTGCTCATCGAGGGCGAGGCCATCCGCGTTCACCCGCTCGTCTGCACCGCCTACAACGCCGACTTCGACGGCGACCAGATGGCCGTGCACGTCCCGCTCTCCCTCGAGGCCGTGATGGAGTGCAAGCTCCTCATGATGGCGACGAACAACATCTTCTCGCCCTCCTCCGGTAAGCCGATTCTGACGCCCTCGCAGGACATCGTTCTCGGCGCCTACTACCTCACCATCGAGCCCCGCAAGAAGCCCGCCGCCGACCAGCGCGTTCCGCTCGTCTCCGGTCTCCAAGAGGTCCTCTTCGCCAAGGCCGACGGCGCCCTCAAGGTCCACGACTGGGTCGAGGTTCCGAATCCCGACTTCGGCCGCGAGACCGTTTACGGCAACAAGGACAAGCGCACTCTCCGCACCACCGTAGGCCGCGTGATCTTCAACCAGATTTGGCCCGAAGGTCTTGGCTTCGTGAACTTCCCCGTGCCGAAGGGCAAGCTGGGCGACCTTATCCTCAACACCACCAAGGTCACCACCGACACCGTGGTCGTCGAGACCCTCGACAAGCTCAAAGACCTCGGTTTCCAGACCGCCTTCCAAGCCGGCATCTCCATCGGTATCGACGACATGATCATCCCCGAGTCCAAGAAGGACATCGTGAAGGATGCACGTGCCAAGATCGCCGAGGTCGAGGGCCAGTTCTCCAAGGGTATCATCACCGACGGCGAACGTTACAACAAGGTCGTCGATATCTGGACCGGCGTCACCGACAAGATCGCCAAGGAAGTGTTCGCCAAGCTCGAGAACAACGACGGCAAGCCCGAGGTTAACCCGGTCTTCGTCATGATGGACTCCGGCGCGCGTGGTAACAAGCAGCAGGTCCGCCAGCTCTGCGGCGCCCGCGGCCTGATGGCCAAGCCCTCCGGCGAAATCATCGAACGCCCCATCCTGTCTTCCTTCCGCGAGGGCCTGACGGTTCTCGAATACTTCATCTCGACCCACGGCGCCCGTAAGGGTCTGGCGGATACGGCCCTCAAGACGGCCGACGCCGGCTACCTCACCCGTAAGCTGTGCGACGTCGCCATGGACGTGGTCATCGCCGAGGAAGACTCCGGCGCCCGCGACGGCATCTGGAAGAAGGCCATCATCGAGGGCGACGACGAGATCGTCTCGCTCCGCGACCGTATCGTCGGCCGCTTCAGCTCCGACGACGTGCCCAATCCGCTCAACCCCTCCGAGATCGTCGTCGGCTCCGGCGAGCTGATCACCGAGGAGATCGCCGCCCGCATCGACGAGGTCGGCATCGAGCGCATCAAGATCATGTCGCCGCTCAGCTCGACCAGCCCCCTCGGCATCGACGCAAAGTGCTACGGCATCAACCCCGCGACCAACAAGGTCGCGAAGGTCGGCGACTCGGTCGGCATCATCGCCGCCCAGTCGATCGGCGAGCCCGGCACGCAGCTCACGATGCGCACCTTCCACATCGGCGGCGTCGCCTCCGGCGGTTTCAAGACCCCCGAGATCCGCGTCCGCTCCGGCGGCAAGGTCAAGTATCGCGGTCTCCGTCTCGTCGAGACGGCCGACGGCGCCGCCATCGTGCTCAACAAGACCGGCAGTATCCAAATTCTGGATGCGGAGGATCGCGAGATCGAGACCTACAACATCGTGGTCGGCTCCTTCCTGCACGTCGCCGACGGCGACCAGATCAAGAAGGGCGACGTCCTCGCCCAGTGGGACCCTTACAACGTGCCCGTGCTCTCCGAAAAGGGCGGCACCCTCGCGTTCAAGGACATGATCCCTGGCGTCACCGTTAAGCGCGAGCTCGACGAGGCCACCGGCCGCATCGCGATCGTCGTCATCGAACACAAGGAGGACCTCAATCCCCAGATCGAGATCCGCGACGGTTCGAACAAGCCCACTGCCGCCTACTCGATCCCGGTCGGCGCCCAGATCGTCGTTAACGAAAACGACGAGATTCAGCCCGGCGCCCTCCTCGCCAAGACGCCGCGCCAGGCGTCCAAGACCAAGGACATCACCGGTGGTCTCCCCCGAGTCGCCGAACTCTTCGAGGCCCGCCGTCCGAAGGATGCCGCCGAGATGGCCCGCATCGAGGGCGTCGTGTCCTTCGAGGGCACCCTCCGCGGCAAGCGCAAGCTCGTCGTCCGCAACCCCGATACCGCGCAGGAGGAGGAGCACCTCATCCCCGCCGGCAAGCACATCATCGTCCAGCCGGGCGACCTCGTGCACAAGGGCCAGCACCTCACCGAAGGCTCCGCCGATCCGCACGAGATCCTCGAGATCCTCGGGCCCGCGGCGCTCTACGAGTTCCTCATCGGCCAGGTGCAGGAGGTTTACCGCCTGCAGGGCGTGACGATCAACGACAAGCACATCGAGATCATCATCCGCCAGATGCTCCGCAAGGTCCGCATCACCGATCCGGGCGACAGCGAATACTTCTGGGGCGAGCAGGTGGACCGCAACGCGTTCCTCGCCGAGAACCGCCGCATCGAGGAGGCCGGTGGCAAGCCCGCCGAGGCCGAGCCGATCCTCCTTGGCATCACCAAGGCCTCGCTCGAGACCGAGAGCTTTATCTCGGCCGCGAGCTTCCAAGAGACGACCCGCGTCCTCACCGACGCCTCGACCCTTGGCAAGATCGACAACCTCCGCGGCTTCAAGGAGAACGTCATCATGGGTCACCTGATCCCCGCTGGCACCGGTCTCCCGACCTACAAGAAGGTCAAGATCAGCCTGCCCTTCGGAGCCGACGCCGAAGAGCTCGCCGCCCCCGTCTCGGCTACCGAGGAGGCCGCAAGCTAAAGCTCCGCGCTCCCGAGTTACATTTCAGCCGTCCGGCCAAAAGCCGGGCGGCTTTTTATTGCTCGTGCGTAATGAGTCCGTGGGCTCTTTGGGCGGACGGAAAGCGGGTGGGGGAGGACGAGGCTCCAGCTGCCGTGCGCAAAATAGTGCTTGCGCGGAGGGCCTGCCTCTGCGTCCTTAGATATCCCTCCCGCCAAAAAATCCACCTTGAGCTTAGCTCGGTGGGTTTTAACACCCGACCCGCCCGGTCGGGTGTTTTTTTTGTCCCTGTTCCTCATTGGGGGCGTGAGGGATGGCTCTGCTTGATGTTTTCTCTGTATCCGAAAAAACATTACGCGGCGCGGGCATTCCGCCGCGAGCGACATTGCTGGAGTGTTTGGAAAATAGCACTTGCGTCGCGGCGTCGGGGCATGCCTTGCTGTTCGTTCCACCGAAACTTCCCGTCGGCCCACTCACCCGACTGCAGTATCGGAACCTATTCTTCCGTCGCCCGAACGGTCCCGACCGCTTCTCGGGCGGCGTGTCTTTTTTGCGATTCTCGGAAATTTCGCTTGCCGCGATTTTCCCAGAATCGCAGCTTCGTCGTCTTTTCCCTATTTCTCAGCGTTTCTAAACCCTCGTCATGCCTACCATCAACCAACTCGTGCGCAAAGGCCGTCGCAAGGTCAGCGCGAAGTCCAAGTCTCCCGCTCTGGACAATAATCCCTTCCGTCGCGGCGTTTGCGTGCAGGTCATGACCCGCACCCCCAAGAAGCCTAACTCCGCCATCCGTAAGGTTGCCAAGGTTCGTCTGACCAATGGCAACGAGGTCATCTCTTACATCCCTGACGAGGGCCACAACCTCCAGGAGCACTCCATCGTTCTCGTTCGTGGCGGCCGCGTGAAGGACCTTCCTGGCGTTCGCTACCACATCGTCCGCGGCACCCTCGACGCCACCGGCGTCGAAAAGCGTCGCCGCTCCCGCTCCAAGTATGGCGTCAAGCGTCCGAAGGCCGCCGCCGCCAAAAAGTAAGCCCCGCCCGCAATCGTAGCCCTCAGCACCTTACCGCACCATGTCACGTCGTCACCGCGCTACCAAGCGTCAGAGCACTCCGGATTCCCGCTACAACAGCGCCCTCGTCGCCCACCTCGTCAATGTGGTGATGCAGTCCGGCAAGAAGAACCTCGCCGAGCGCATCGTTTACGGTGCTTTCGAGAAGGTTTCCGAGAAGCTCCAAAAGGGCGATCCCGTCGATCTCCTTATCGGCGCGCTTGAGAACGCTCGTCCCCGCCTCGAGGTGAAGAGCCGCCGCGTCGGCGGTGCCACCTATCAGGTTCCCGTCGAGATTTCCTACGAGCGTCAGGAGTCTCTCGCCCTCCGCTGGATCGTCACCGCCGCTGGTGGCCGCAAGGGCCAGCCCATGAAGGAGGCCCTCGCCGCCGAGCTCGTGGACGCCTACAACAACACCGGCACCGTGGTGAAGAAGAAGGAAGACACCCACAAGATGGCCCAGGCCAACCGCGCCTTCGCCCATCTTCGCTGGTAAGCCTTCATCATCCGCTCCGCACCCGCCGCCCTCGACTCATCAGGCAACATGTCCGCCGCTCCCCAGATCACCATCGTCACCGACAAGGCGAAGATTTCGCCCGCCAATTCCAAGGATCGTCCTTTCCCCTTGGAGTGGACCCGCAACATCGGCATCGCCGCGCACATCGACGCCGGCAAGACCACCACCTCGGAGCGCATTCTTTTCTACTCCGGCGCCGTCCATAAGATGGGCGAGGTTCACGAAGGCACCGCCGTCACCGACTGGATGGAGCAGGAGCGCGAGCGTGGCATCACGATCACCGCCGCCGCCATTTCCTGCGCCTGGAACGCCTCCTGCGGTCCGTGGAAGGGAATCAAGCAACGTATCAATATCATCGATACGCCCGGACACGTCGACTTCACCGCCGAGGTCGAGCGCTCCATGCGTGTTCTCGACGGAGCCGTCGCCGTCTTCTGCGCCGTCGCCGGCGTTCAGCCCCAATCCGAGACCGTCTGGCGCCAGGCCAACAAATACGGTGTTCCGCGCGTCGCGTTCATCAACAAGATGGACCGCACCGGCGCCAACTTCTTTCGCGCCATCGACGAGATGCGCGAGAAGCTCAAGGCCAATGCCCACGCCCTTTTCCTGCCCATCGGCAACGAGGAGAATTTCAATGGCGTTGTCGATCTCGTCCAAGAGGTCGCCTATTTCTTCGAGGATCCCCTCAATCTCGATCTTGAGCCCAAGCTCCACCCGATCCCCGCTGATCTCGTCGAGAAGGCCAAGGAGTATCGCGAGAAGTTGATCGAAGCCGTTTCCGACTTCGACGATGCTCTCGCCGAGAAGTATCTCGGTGGCGAGACCATCACCCGCAGCGAGCCCAGCACCCCGGCCGAGCTCATGATCGCGGTCCGCAAAGCGACCGTGTCCATGAAGTTCACCGGCGTGATCCCCGGCTCCGCCTTCAAGAAGAAGGGCATCCAGCGCCTCCTCGACTGCGTCGTTAACTATCTCCCGAACCCGCTTGATCTGCCCCCCATGATGGGTCAGAACAGCGATGGCGAGAGCGTTGGCGTCACCCCCGATGACAAGGCCAAGCTGGCCGGTCTCGCTTTCAAGCTTTGGACCGACCCCTTCGTCGGCAAGCTCGTGTTCTTCCGCGTCTACACCGGCGCTCTCCACAAGGGCACCGCCGTCTACAATCCCCGCACCCGCCGCACCGAGCGCGTTTCCCGCCTCGTGTTGATGCGCGCCATGGACCGCGAGGAAATCGACATCGCCTACTCCGGCGACATCTGCGCGATGGTCGGCGTCAAGGATGTGATCACCGGCGACACCCTCAGCCACGAGGACGCCGACATCCGCCTTGAGCCCCCGTCCTTCCCCGAACCTGTCATCGCGATGTCGATCGAGCCCAACTCGAAGGCTGACCAAGAGAAGCTCGGCACCGCCCTTCAGCGCCTCGTCGCCGAGGACCCGACCCTCCGCGTGAAGACCGACCAGGATACCGGCCAGACGATCCTCGCCGGCATGGGCGAGCTCCACCTCGAGATCATCGTCGACCGCATGAAGCGCGAGTTCAAGGTCGAGGCCACCTCCGGCAAGCCCCAGATCGCCTACCGCGAAACGATCACCATCGCCGCCGACGGCGAGGGCAAGTTCGTCCGTCAGTCCGGCGGTAAGGGCCAATACGGTCACGTCGTCTGCTCGATCGAGCCGAACGAAAAGGGCAAGGGTGTCGAAGTCATCAACGAGACCGTTGGCGGGTCCATCCCGAAGGAGTTCATCAAGCCCTCCACGGACGGCATCCTTGAGGCCGCCAACAACGGCGTCGTCGCCGGTTATCCGGTCGTGGACGTCATCGTCCGCATCAAGGACGGCTCCTTCCACGAGGTCGACTCGTCCGAAATGGCGTTCAAGATGGCCGGCATCTTCGCGTTCAAGGACGCGATGAAGAACGCCAAGCCCATCCTCCTCGAGCCCATCATGGGCGTCGAGGTGACCACGCCCGAAGAGTATCAGGGCGACCTCATCGGCGACATCAATCGCCGCCGCGGCACCATCCAAGGCATGGAGAACAAGAATGGCGCCTGCATCATCACCTCCGCCGTTCCGCTTGAGAACCTCTTCGGCTACGTGACGGACATCCGCTCGCTCTCCAAGGGCCGCGCCTCCGCCTCGATCACGCCTTCCCACTTCGAGCAGGTTCCCAACCAGCTCCTCGCCAAGATCGTCGAGACCTCCTCCAAGGCTCCCGCTCGCACGTAAACCTTCGTTCTTTTTCCGCCATGAAAGGCCAAAAAATCCGCATTCGTCTCAAGGGCTTCGACTATCGCGTCATCGACCAGTCGGCCCTCGAGATCGTCGAGACCGCCAAGCGCTCCGGCGCCCGTGTCTCCGGTCCCGTTCCGCTCCCGACCAAGATCGAGAAGCTGACCGTCAACCGCTCCC
>CBIHRE010000125.1:0-11311 GCA_966212385.1 uncultured Akkermansia sp.
TTCACCAGTTGAAGGCCGGCTCCGAATCTCGGTTTGAAGAGCAGGTCGAGAATGTCGCGCTGCTGGGTCTCGGGGTAATCCTGCAGAAGTTTCGAGGAGCCGCTGGAGTTGACCATGCCGATGCCGTGGAAAGCTCGAGACGGTCCTTCGCCGTCGATGTTCACGACGGTCGCGGCATCCAGGGGCAGGAAGGTCGCGAGGAGGGCAAAAAGCAGCGCGGCGGCGCGGGAAACAGGGCGAGGCGAACGACGGGACTGGATCACGGGATCCGCTTTTTTCGAAGGACGGTCCGGCTTCGTCGAGCATGGAGGACATTCCGTTCCCTTGTATCCGGAAAATACATGGTGCGTTGAGCTGAGCGGGGGCGAGGCCCCTCACGTTTTTGACGTTGGGCGGGAGAAACTGGCGGAGAGGGTGGGATTCGAACCTCTGCACCTCGATTCAGCTAAGTCGAATAATTACGCGGACTTAGTTGATTGTTAATGTCTTAGAGCGTGTTTCAGGGTGCAGATAAATGCAGGAAAGTGAAGCCAAAAACAACGGCGCGGGCAACATTTGGGCAACCTTTCCAACGCCAAAACCGGCGCTTGAACCGTCGAGATCGAAGCAAGCGCCGGGCGTGGCGCCTCGTCAATCCTCCTCGGGGAGCATGATCGTTGCGCAAGGTTCGCCCCGGTCGCCGGGGTGGACCTGAATTCGCAGGGTGTGGAGGCGTTTCCGGCCGGTGCCGGTGATAACCACTTTGAACAGGCGCCCGCCCGGCAGGGCCTGCACCGGAGCAACGCGGGACATCCAAAGCACGTCGTGCCAAACGCCCTTCCAGTCGTTGCCATGATCGGGATGGTCCACGGCCTTTTGAATGAGCGCAGCGACCGCCGCCGTCATTGCGACGTGAACGCCCGGAAAGTGCTGGGCGGAGATTTCGGCCAGGTCGCCGGATGTGGCGTCCACAAGGACGCCGTCGGCGATGGCTTGGACACGGGTGTAAACGGAGACGACGACAAACCCGTCGAGCGGGTGGCCAGGCTGGTTGATCACGTCGCCGGCTTGCGGCAATGGATCGCGGGAGAGGTCACGCATGGGAGGATAGGGACGAAGCGCGCCAACGAGCGCGCAGGTGGAGAGCGGCGAGCCGCGCCGCGCGGCCCCATCCGGGGCCAAACCTTGAAATGAGGCCGTCCCGGAGGGATGCCGACGTGCAGCGCCGGCAGCGCAAGGAGGAGCGCAGGGCGGCTAGCCCGAGAACTCCTTGAGGCGCGGACGGGCGGAGGGCGCAGCCCCGGAGACCGCCAGCCGTCGCAGGCGCTAAACTAAGGCAACCCTCCGGGATGGCCATTGGCCGTGACCCGAATGGGCATGAACGGCGACATTCAGGGCAACTGCGTGATCCGGCTCTAACGGGAGTCGATGTCTTTGATGATGTCGGCGGCAGCTCGCCTCCGACCATTGGCGTCGAAGCAAGGTATGCAGAGCGGCTGTATGTCCGCACGTTGAAGTTCGGGGAAGAAGCCCACGGAGTTCTTCGCCCAATGAACCATGTCCAGATTTCGGCCTGTTTCTTTTTCACGGGCCAAGAACGAATCGAGACACTGTCCAGGGGTGCCGATAAGGTAGATTATCTTCGCTTGTCCGCCTGTGCGCTCAGCGTGGCCGACTCGAAGGATTGGAAAGCCTGGCAGCGATAATACGCAACCGGACGCGCCTAATGCGGCAGACCGGCGGGACAGCTCCGCATTAAGTAATCCAAAGTTGAAGCCTTCACGAAAACTATCCCACTGCGGCTTGAGCGCATGTTCCTCCATGCCGTCGCGGGG
The DNA here is from genome assembly GCA_966212385.1 of uncultured Akkermansia sp. Taxonomy (GTDB): domain Bacteria; phylum Verrucomicrobiota; class Verrucomicrobiia; order Opitutales; family Opitutaceae; genus IMCC26134_A. The sequence continues at coordinate 1,815 of CBIHRE010000125.1, forward strand.
TGGCCACAAATCGATTTCTAAGTGAAGGGCGTTTTTGGCGTCCGCGATCTTCTGGGCGACGTAAGATTTTCCGCTGCCCGATGGACCAAGGATAAAGTAGTGCATGGAATGGAAAGATTGGCGGAAGGCCGATGCGTCATGGCCTTCGTTTCGCAGTCATAATAGGCCCTTTCAAATGATGCGGCTGCCGGGCCTATTTGGAAAAACTGATTGGTCGTAAGGTCGTGGGCGAACCCAAACGCCCATGGAAAATCCAACCCTAAATTCATTCTTTGACGAACCCGTTGATCCTCGTGTCGAGGCTCGGGCGCTCGCGCTGGAAGTCATTTGCCGCCTCTTGATCTGGATCGCGGACGGCGACACGGTGGAAGCTCGCGGCTTGCGTGCCACGGTCGCGCTCTACTGCATTCGTCCCGATCTGCTTAACGGCATCACACTCGAAGCAATCGGCGAACGCTCGGGAATGAGTCGGCAGGGCGTCTTCAAGCTCGCTGCCGACTTCCGCGAAACCACGGGGCTCCGGTCATGACCACGGCAACCGACGCCGATTCCATCGTGGATCGGATTAATCACCTCCACGCCGAAGCAGCGAGAAACGCAGTGCTCTCACGCTGCATGCTCGACGCCGCGCTTAAGGCTGCTTGGGAAGCGGGCGGGCTTTTGATCGAAGAGAAAAAGCGCGTGCGGCTGACCATGGGCCCGGGAGCCTGGCTCCTTTGGCTGGAAAGCAACTTCCACGGCACTCCCCGCACCGCTCAGCGTTACATGCGCCTGGCGCGGAGTCTGATCGGTCCCAGCTTCGTGCAAGGGCTCAGCCTGCGGCAGGCGTATGACCGCCTCGGCATTGCGACCGAGCCGAAACGGCGAGGTGAAGTTGGCGCTTTGGGGCGGCTTGCGCCGCATGTTCGGCTGGCTTCAAGACTGATTCGAACGCTGCGCTCCCCAAAAGTCTGCGCGTTGATGACGGCGGAGCACCGCGCCACTTACCAAGGCGATTTGCGAGCCCTCTATGAGCGCCTGCGCGCCTTGTTTGAAAATTGAAGGAGTTCGGTGATCTTTCGGCGGCAACCGCTCCCAATGAACGGCCATGAAAAAGTCCGCCGATAGCTCCGATTCCCTCGCGGCGCTGCGGGCCCTCACAGAGAGCGACGATGATTCGGCATGCCGGCTGTTTTGCCGGTTGTGCCGGGTCTCGCCTGCTCTTCGGGAATGGTTGTGGGAGGAGTTTGCGCGGAAGCCGAAAACGCGTGCGAAGGTTGCCGCTGTTCTCTCGGGGGATTCTCCAGACGATGACGCGGCGATATTTTCGACGGAGAACCGTTCGCTCCGAATCGAGGCCGCCGCCCTCCGCGCGAAGGTATATGCCCGCATCTATGGCGGATTGACTTGGGGTGAAGTTGAAGAGTTGGTGCGCCATTACCAAGCGGGGAAATTGGACTTGGGGACATTCCTGCTGGTCAGTGAATGGAGGCGCGAGAATCGGGCCGGCTGGGAGTCTCCACGTCTCGCCTTGGCCTCGGCCGAGTGGTTCGGCCGAGTGATTCGAAATGGCGATATTCGCCTACTGCGGCATGTCGGAAAAACGCTTCGGTTCCTAGCGGCGCTGGAAAAAGCGCCGAAGCGTCGTGGACTCTTTGGGCATACCGATTGGTGGAAGCTCAATGTGCTTTTCTATTTGCTGCGGCATCCACGCGAGTCTTACCGCACGCGCGAACTACGGGCGCATCTGTCGGATATAGGAATCGCGGTCGGAACGAAGGATATCCGCCGCTTCTGTGCCCGTCATGGCATCCGACGCGATATGCGTGCGGGGCGGCCGCGGGCGCGCTGATTCTCCGCTACTCTGCTTCCGCTTGGATGCCTTGCAAAATATCCTCCGATATTTTCGTAGTGACCGTCCAAATACACCTAAAAACTCGATCAAGATTTTCGAAGGCATGGGCTTCGGTGTCGCCATAGGCCCAAAAAGATAACATGGCATGTTTGCCCAATCCGGGGTCATTTTCCCTGGCTTCAAACCGGCTATCGGCGTGAAAATGACCATTGGAAATCGCAACCTGCAAAGCAGGATTTTGAGTCACCCCCACCACGCCTTCGTGAACCGCGATATCAGGATGCTCCGTGGCTAAAAAATGCATCAGCGCGGAGATAAGCCAATCGGCATGAGTGGGGGATGAGTTGAGATGTAGATTGCGAAATAAAACAAATACGCGTCCGTGGGCGCTTAGTTTAAATTGGGAATGTCGATCTTGATGCGGTTGAGGAGCGCGAAGCGCACAATCGTTGGTGGCGAGCTGACTCTGGGGTGAATTGATCCACTTCAGAAACTCATAGAATGTTTGAATCGCCTGCTTGTCCGCGAATGGCCGGAAATCTTCCAATACATGCGGGATCAGGTCCGGCTGAGCCATGAAATCTACATACCCGCTCTGACCTGCGGCGGCGGCGGCGTAAGGATGAAGACGTGGCGTCGGATAGGTTCGCCCGGAGTCGTAATAGACGGTCATCGCACGAGTGGTTTTGATGTTGAATTCACAGCTAGCTAAGGGGTTGAGTCAATTTCGATGAAAATCTTCCAGGTTATTGGCATCTCAATTTCCGCGCTTTTGTGTGGCTGCGTTTCGCAGACTGGCCCCGATTTCCAGAAAGTTGCCGACGTGTCGGCACCTGTGGTGCTGCCGACGACGTTGGAACAATCCAAGCCGTATATCCGAGTAGGACTAATCACGATCAAGGGCAGCTTGCCGGTCGAAGAGCGCGAAATCGTCCGTAGGCTCGAAGCGGGGCACCTGATCGGACGAGGCTTTGTTACCCCTGCGGTCTATCTGGACTCAAATTTGAGCGGAAATTACTCGAAGTGGGATGACGTTGCGGTGCTAAGCGGTGCCAAAACCACGACCCAAGGCGGCAAGGTAGTGGATGTCGTGCCTGAATTTCGCAACGACACTCAGGGAATCGCTGTCAACGTCGCTTCGCGTGCAGGCGAACAGTTGCTGGTTTCGATTTCGGCGAAGGTGCCGACATGGGTTGAGACTCGTCCGGTAAAAGGCCATGTGGTTCCGATAACGTGGACCCTCGAAAATTTTGGCGCTGTGATCGACATGAAATCGGGGTGGCACGTCGTTCGAAATGCTCCAAGCCCCGATGGCCGTCGCACCGGCCGTGAGTTGGTGGTTATTTACGTCAACAGCCCCCTCCGCCGGTAGCGGTCTATGCGGCTAAATTAGGCCAGAGGAACGGAATGAGTAATAGCCCATGCCGATGGGATCGTCGGCCGGGCATCCAATGATGACGTGATCGAGCAGCTCGATCTGCATGATTTCTCCCGCTAGGCGAATATTCCGGGTGATCGAGGTGTCGGCTAGTGACGGCGCGGGGTCGCCGGACGGGTGATTGTGAATTAGCACGATGCGGCAAGCGGATGCCATGATCGCGACTCGGAACACTTCTCGCGGGTGGACGAGGCAGGAAGTCAGGGTGCCGCTGCCAACTTTGGTTCGGCCCAGTGGCCGGAATTTGCTGTTTAGGGCGATTACCCAGACGGACTCGACCGTGGGTTCGGCGGCGAACGCTCCCTCCATGTAGCGCACGATCTGTTCGGGACGGTCAAGGGGCTCCTCGTCGCCCAGTCGGACCAGGTGATACTGCGGGGTGATTTCATAGACTTGCATGGTAAACGCGAAATCGCGCTGCATGCGGCTCCGGCGACGTGCCGGGTTGTCCGGTCAGCCCGATTTCGCGCTTTCGCGCTCATGCCGAGGCAAAGCCGGGCCGGGCGTGATGCCCGGCCCGGCGCGGTGGAGGCGCGGAGCGCACTACCTTGCCCGGCATGATAGGCTGGGGAAACCAGAGGAAGGGCTGGATTCCGCCGCGCCGATGCGCTGTTCCAAACGCGGCCTGTCCATCCATAATCTTATCGGCCAAGCGCGAATCTCGGGACGGGCGGAGACGAGTGAGCCGGGAGCCGGAGCGGTGCTGATGAAGGAGGTCCGCGTAGGCGGACGGCGAAGCGAGGCGAGACCGCGCCCGAGTCTTCGCGCACGTGCCGGACTGCTTACCGCCAAGGCAAGCGAGTGCATCCATCAAGGAGTTTGCGATCAGGTGGAGGCACTCGCTTGCGGTGTTGGGCGTCCTTGCCGGAGAAAGTTCCTGCTGCATTTTGGGCCTCGGTCCGCGTGACGGTGTCCCTTTTGACGCTTGTCGGCTGGTCGCCGGTCGGTGGTGAAGACAGCCGGGGCGGCGGCTTCGGCGGGGGCGGAGCGAGAATTGCCGTGAGCCGGAGCGGTGTCGAAGTAGAGAGCCCGCGCAGGCGCGCCGGCCGCTAGAGCGCGGATCTGGTAAGAGTCTGCCCGCAACCCAAGCCTCGCCGCACCAAAGTCGTCGACTGCCTTGGTCCTTCAGACCGCGGCCCCGACTGGACGTGCTTGCCGAGAGTTGTCTTTGTGAACTTCAGGCCGCTTGGCTCGCAAAACCGCATCTCGGCATATCTGCCGTAGCCTAACATGGGAGCGGTCGAAACCTAGCTCCCCATTTGCGTTGATCCACACGTTGACTAGCGCACGTTCGTTGAGTGGGGTGAAATCGCAGTGATTTACCTCGACTACAACGCGACAACGCCGGTTCTGCCGGAGGTGCGGGAGGCGATGATGCCTTATCTGACAAGCGAATGGGGCAATCCTTCGAGTGCCTACCGCTTTGGGGCGAGAGCGAAGGCAGCCATTGAGAAGGCGCGCGAACAAGTTGCGAGTCTGGTAAATGCACGACCCGACGAGGTGATCTTCACCAGTTGCGCTACCGAGGCGAACAACGCCGCAATTCATTCCGCGCTGATGGGAAATCCTGCCAAGCGGCATGTGGTCACTTCACAAGTAGAGCACTCGTCTGTTTTGCACTACTGCCAGGAACTGGAACGCCGCGGCTATGACGTGACCTATCTTTCTGTTTCTCGCGATGGATTACTTAATTTAGACGACTTAGAACGAGCGATCCGTCCGGATACGGGCGTCGTTTCGCTCATGTGGGCAAATAATGAGACCGGAGTTATTTGGCCCGTCCAAGAAATCGGTGAGATCTGCATGGCCCACGGCATCCCCTATCATTGCGACGCGGTGCAAGCCATAGGAAAGGTTAACGTCGATTTTATTTTAGCTAACTCACAAGCTCTCACTATTTCGGGACATAAGATAGGCGCTCCCAAGGGCGTGGGCGCCGTGATCGTCCGTCGCGGCATGGATTTTCACCCTTTAATTGTGGGTGGCCGACAGGAACGAGGCTATCGGGGGGGGACGGAAAACGTAAGTCAGATAGTCGGGTTAGGGATCGCCTGCAATATTACAGCTTCGCGCATCGTGTCCGAGTGGTGTTCAGTTTCGAGGCTGAGAGATCAGCTCGAGAATGAGTTGATAAAATGCTTTCCCACAGCGCGTATAAACGGCAACCTACGCTACCGTCTTCCTAATACCAGCAACATTTCTGTCCCTGGGATTGATAGCGACGCCTTCGTTACCTTTTGTGACCGCAGGAACATATGCATATCATCAGGATCTGCATGTCTCCAAAGCGCGATCACGCCGTCCCATGTTGTATATGCGATGAGCGGGGACCATGCCCGAGCATCTGAATCTATACGCGTCTCTCTTGGCCTAAAAACGCAGGCATGTGACGTGGCCGCGTTCCTCCAAGCACTTCACGATTTTCCGACTTAAGAGAGATCCCTAACCGCTAGAATTATGCCCGCGCGCGCAATAGGGTCGGTGAACGTCTGTCCTTCGAGGGTAACCTTAGAACGTCGCACAAATCCGACGGGGCGCTGGGACTGGCCCTCGTAGTGCAAAATTACCTTATACTTATCGCTGGAGGGCTTGGGGAGCGGGATGCCCCTCGTCAAAGTAATTTGAAGCGCGTGTGACTGGACCAGAGAAGCTCGAAGCTGTCGGGCTTCTTCATGAAAATCCTCATCGGGCGCATTCTCAAGCGCAGAACAAATCCCCTCGCAGATGTCTTCGCATAAAACCAGCTGCCACTCAGGACCATCTCCACTTCGCCCCGCGAAGCACACAGCCTCTTTATGTTCCAAACCCTCAACGCGAAGTTTCTTCAGCCGACGGTCTTTGCCAATAATAAACGCTTCCAGTAAAACAGGGAATGTCGCAGGCATGGCAGCAATCAATCCGACCCGGCCGAGATTTGATAACAGCCGCTGCTGGATCTCAAGAGCATGTGCTTCGCGCAAGCGTGCGACTACTTCAAATCCTCCGTCGGCTTGGAGGAGATCAGTGAGCTCCTCAGATGCAATCGTGATTGCGCCTTTCATGCTCTATTTGATTCCATAAGCGGGTAATTCGCTTAGCTCGATTATGGGAGTGCGCAGCGCCGCATGGTCGGAGCTATTCCAATCAGCATAGGTGACCCTCTCCAATTCTCCCTTAATAAGGAGGATCTCGCTTTCTACCGTTCGTTGGAGATCACAAGCGGGACTGATCACCAAAAGGATCTCTCCTCGGGATATTTTTCCTAACCTTGTAGGTGGCATCTTCGGCCCCTGCTCCTCGCTCATTACAAGGGGCTTCCTCAGTAGTAAGTCGCCAAACGCGACGACACATCCAGAACCGGGTAGCTTAAGCCTCTCTTTATTCTGAAATAAAGTCTTATGGACCAAAGATTGGAGGTTAGGGCTTCCGCTAACATATGGAGGCGGATAATTCTTTGTGGTCAATTCATCTAGCGCGAGAGCGGCGTTGATAATGGCCCCCTCTTGCTCCACTTCATGCAGAAGAACGCGATCAAATACATCAACCAGATAACTCCCTGGCGGCGAGCCTTCAGCTGAAAGCAATAACTGCTGTATTTGTGCGATGTCCGGTAAATCAAGGAGCCGGATTGCGTTTAGTGTTCGCTTTCGCGCAGCATTCAGTCCCTCATCCCAAGCGTAAATAAATCGAGCAAGCTTTAATGCCTCACTGTAATGAGATGCAAGGGTGGAAAGGAGTCTAGCAAGGCGACCTGCAGTTACCAATTCGGTTTTCCGTATGATGCGAAACGTGGATTCGTAGATTCCTACTTCATCCCTAAACACTGCTCGCTTCTCCTCGAGCCTAGAACTCCTAGACATCAATATAATGAGGGGTGGCTCGCTCCGTCGCGCGTCGTAAATGCTTTTAATTCTCTCAATCGAAGCTTCAATAGCTCCTTTATCTTGAGCAGCTCCTAAAAAGAGGTCGGCGATGATTAGCTTCGCGTCCAAATTGTCGATCGGTCCAACCTTTCCCGCCGTTAGGACATTGAGTCCAAAAGAACTCAAAATACCAATCAGTGAATCTAGATACCTTTTATCATCAGTCTTAAGCCTAACGAACTCAGAAAATAGCTGACTTGCGTATCCCTCTCTAAGATCCCCCGTTCTCCAAAGGAAGTTGATGAAATCTTCCGATTCCATAAGATCCTCCGGCCGCGCCGACTCGTAAGCTGGATACAGGGATATAATACGCCTTTCGGTTTCCTCGTTAATATCATCAAAGAACTGCGCCCACAGACGAGAATCCGACACGTCAGCTGGGCTGGGGTCCGAATCAAAGCCATCGTCAATAACGAGTGCCTTTGTGATTCCGGCTGCTGCAAGAATCGACTTTGTATCGGTCATATTGTGGTGCAGTTTTCGGGAAACTCTAATACGAATTTGTGCAGTCGGCCCGACTGGAGCTCGCTCTCTTCCGACAATGTCAGGGAAGCATTATTGTATTCAGCGCATTCCCTTGCTATGAAAAGCCCTAGTCCCCGGCGCTTGTTTTTCTCCTTTAACGAAAAGAAGGGCTTGAAGACCTTTTCCTTGTTTTCCGGAGAAATGCCCAATCCATTATCTTGAAATACCACTGTCGGCGGGTCACATCGTATTGTGATGGTGATTCTAGGCTTAAAGCTAAGCTCCCGTTCCTTCCGCATTTGAAGCCAGTATTTTGAATTTGATATTAGATTCTCCAAGATCTGGACAACCATGCCCTTGATCAGCTTAACCCTCTTGTTTACTTTGGGGCGGTGGATTATTGTCTCAATGTGATGGCGTTCAAATTGCACGGCGTGAGCATCTATCACTTCTTCAACAAGGTTAGGCAGGTCAAAGACCTCTGCTCGCTGGCGGCCCGAGACACTCATCGGATCGAGTATTCTGATTCTCTTGGATAAACTCTTCATTTGCGCACGCAGCGCCTCAAGAGCTCCTTGAATCTCTTCTGGCACGTCCCGTCTGCGCAGGAATTCCAAATTTTCAAGAGCAGCCTCGGAGGCTCGGGCTAGTTCATGGGCAACAACTTCCACCATTAGGCCCACCCCGGCCATCTCGATCATCTGCATGCTTTCGCTCTCTACTTCCGAGATCCGAGTTCGAGCTTTTTCGGCGAATTCTGAGAATTCTAATACTGCTTGCTGAAGATCCTCAACAATCTCTTGCCCTTTCTCGGGCGTGATCTTCTTAAGTTGCTTTATGGCTGTTTTTGCGCGTTTTTCAAGTTCTACGATATCGTTCTTCGCGCTTTCCAGGTCAACTTTCTGGGCTTTATATTGCTTTTCTATATCGTAAAGAAAGTTCAGGAGGCGATTATTTATCACGAATTGCAGTAGCGCAACGAAAAGCTCTTGCTCTGGCGTTTGCCTAAGGCCCTCGCGGTTTGTCTGGTCGACTAGCTCAGAATTCGACATTCGTCCGATAAGCACCCGGCCAACAAACTGTGCTTTATTGAGAGCGTATCCCTTCCGCCCCAATGCCTTGCGGTCAAGGGCTAACCAGTCGTCTTCGTCGTCGCCATAGGGGAAGACTCTAAATCCATCCCGGAAAAGCATTATCCCCGACCATTTTCTTTGGGTTTCTCTAACTTGCTCCTGATCTCCGATCCCGTCAATTCCACTCATTCTGCGACGATTAAACCAATAGGCTTCGAAGGAAAATGGTCCAACGGACAATAAGGTGTCCTCGTGTATGCCTTTTGAAGTGCCAATGAACGCCGACTCCAAATCGGCGCGCCCCATTGTGAATTTTTCCGTTTCTATGGGGTGGGGAAATCCTAGATTAGTGGCCTCTAAAGTGCAGTTGAGAGCGGGTTCGCCGTTTAGGACGCTATATTGGCCTTTGATTGTGGCGTGAGCATTTTCCAGCAGGCGACTATCCATCCAAGGAATGCTATGGCGTTTACCGTTCCAATAGATCGCGATCCGTGGCCGCTTTTTTGGGTCCAAGAAAGGGTCGGTTAGCCGCATAAACCCGTTCTCGATCAAGGCAAGTAGCTTGGCTTCAGTCCAATCTTCCGTGAGGCCACTAATGGTAATCGTTGTGCCCGACTCGTCCGTTGCTTCCTTTGGAGTTCTCCGGAACGCGGGAATTTGGATTTCATCAACGAGTGCTTCAGTCGTGTTAAATGCTTCCCAATCTATATCTAGGTTAATCCAATGGTCATCGCCGACGCAGCCCGTTCTTAGCGTCAATTTGCTGCCAAGCCGCATCGCTGAAA
>CBIHRE010000126.1:0-11308 GCA_966212385.1 uncultured Akkermansia sp.
GTCGAGCTGCGCCTCGGGGAGCGGGTAGGTGCCTTCCTGCTCGATGGGGTTTTGGGTCGCGAGGACGAAGAAGGGCGCGCCGAGGGGGCGGGTTTGGCCGGCGACGGTGACGCGGCGTTCCTGCATGGCCTCGAGGAGGGCGGACTGGGTCTTGGCGGGGGCGCGGTTGATCTCGTCGGCGAGGAGGAGCTGGGTGAAAACGGGGCCGGCGATGAAGCGGAACTCGCGTTTGCCGTGGTCGTTTTCCTCGATGATCTCGGAGCCGGTGACGTCGCTCGGCATGAGGTCGGGGGTGAACTGGATGCGGCGGAAATCGAGGTCGATGGCCTCGGCGAGGGTTTTGACGATGAGCGTCTTGGCGAGGCCGGGGACGCCGATCATGAGGCAGTGGCCCTGGGCGATGAGGCCGAGAAACAGCTCCCGGAGGATCGTTTCCTGGCCGACGATGCGCTTGGCGAGTTCGGCTTGGAGGCGGGCGTAGAGGGCGGGGACTTTTTCGAGGGCGGCGACGTCGGCCGCGTCGGTGGCGGTGGCGGCGGGGGGCGGCGTGGAAGGTGCGACGGAGGCGGAGGTGAGGTGGGCCATTTTGGAAAGGAGGAGGGATCTAAAGGAGTTTGTTACGAATCCAGGCGCGGATGTTACGGGGGGACGGGGAAATTTCGTGAAAACCGGGGAGGCAGGTTGGAGACCGACGGAGGCGACCGGTGGGTTCAGGGGAGCCGCGCGGGAATGGTGCGGATGTCTTCGAGACCCGGGCCGGAGCGGACGTAACGCCACGCGCGGCCTTCGTCCCACAGTCGGTGGCGGGTTCCAGGCGCGAGATAGGCGGCGAGTCCCGGGGCGAGAGGTGGCGGGGGCCGGCGAGTCAGGATGTCGGCGGGGGCGGAGATGGTGAGCGAAAGAGCGGCGGGGCGGGAGATGTCGTAAGGGTCGGAGGCGATAAGCTCGGTGACGGTGGCTTCGGGCCAGCCGAGGAGGGCACGGGCGTGTTCGCGGCGTTGGGCGGGGGATTGATCGAGAAAGAGGTTTCGGAGCGCGGTCTCGGCAGCGCCGGTGGCGGCGATCTGGATGCGCCACGCGGAGGCGGTGGCGTCGTAGGAGAAAGTTTCGCGCCATTCGGCGGGCGGTTCCTGTGTGGCGGTGATCTCGTGGAAGGCCGCTGTGGCGAAGTCGCGCGAGAAGACGAGGGCTTTGCGGCCGAGGTCGCCGGGGGCGACGATGCCGAAGGGCACGAGGCGGTCGGTGGCGTCGAGCCAGAGGTCGTGCGGCTGGCCGGAGGCGGGCGCGGCGGGGACGCGGGCGAGGGCGTGGTTGAATTGCCAGCCGGGGAAGTCGGCGAAGGTGGAGTCGAAGCGGTTGACGAGGGCGAACTCGGCGGGGACTCCGAGCTTGGCGAGGAGGGCGACAAGGAGGTTGGCCTTGTCCTTGCAGTCGCCGTAGCGCTGCCGCCAAACCTGCTCGGGGGTGCGCGGGCGGAAGGCGCCGACGCCGAGCTCGATGGCGACGTAGTGCAGGGCGGCGACGCGTTCGTAGGCGGCGCGGAGGCGGCCGGCGCGGTCGGGGTGGGCGGCGGAGATTTCGGCGGCGAGGGCGTCGATCTCCGGGCCGGTGGTCTCGCTGCCGGCGGCGAGGCGGCGATACCAAGCGGCGAAGATGTCCCACGATTCGACCGAGCTCACGCCGAGCCAGGGAACGGTGGAGCGGGCGGGCGGATCGCCGGGGAGCGGTTCGAAGGCCGGAAGGTTGGCGAGTTCCCACACTTGCGTGCGGGCGCTGGCAGCAGGGGACAAGGAGCTAGGAGCAGGGAGCTGAGGTGAAGAAAGCGTGGGGGCGAAGGCGCGCCAGCGGGGGGCGTCGGGCAGGGTGACGGAGACGCGCAGGCTTTTTTGCGGGTAGGGCTGGGCAAAGTGCCACTCGCGGTAGAACTCGGGTAGCTCGCCATCGGCGCGGTAGTCGATCGTCCACTCGGCCTCGACGATGCAATCGGCGGTCACCTCGGGTAGGTCGATGACGGAGGAGGACGCGGAGAGCGGACGTGGAGCCTTGGTGTCGCGGGCGCGGTCGGCCTCGACCTCGGAGGCGACGCGGGCGGAGCGGGCGCCGGGGTTGAGCAGGAGTTGCGAGGCGTCGGGGCGGATGACGCGAGCGGTGATCAGGCGAGGGCTGGCGAAGGCGGAACTGCCGCCGAGGTGCAGCCGGCCGAGATCGTCGAGGGCCTCGCCGGTGCGGAGGTAGGCGCGGGTGCGCCAGGCTTCGCGGTGGGAGAAATCGCCGGCGACGCGGAGCTCGAGTTCGGTGCGGAGGATAAGGGCGGCGTAGGGAGAACCGGCCGTGGCGGCGCGGGCGGCGGCGAGGAGGGCTCGGCTTTCGTCGTCGGCGGGGCGGCGCTCGACCTCGGTCTGGCCGGATGCTTTCGGGATTTGGAGCGCGGCGATGTCGAGAGGTGGAGCGGAGGCGGGGCCGGAGACTGAGGGCGGGGGAGCGTCCGCAGGCGGACGGCCCGCGGGGATGGATGCCGAGGCGGCGAGATCGGCGAAGGGGGCCTCGACGATGCGGGCGGCGGGGCCGGTGCGGTCGATGAGGCGGGCGGTTTCGCTCTGGGCGAAGGAGTTCTCCTGGTAGTAGGTGGCGACGCGTTTGGCGGTCTCGGCCGCGAGGGTGGCGAAGGGAGCGGAGGGTTGCGCGGCGAGGGCCTCGGCCCAGAAGGGCGCGAAGCGAGGTTCGCTGATCTGGCCGGTGTCGCGGGTGGCGGCGACGGCTTCGACGTTCGGCAGGGCAAGGAGGGGTGGGAGGAAGCCGCCGCTCGCGGAGGTGGCGACGACGACGAATTTTTTGCCCGGAAGAGCGGAGACGGCGGTGGTCAGATCGGCGGCAGTGAGACGAGGGCCGGTGATTTGAAAGGCCGGTTGGCCGCTGCGGTCGGGGGCGGAGGTGCCGAGGAGGACGATCCAAGTTTCGTCCGCGGCGGAGGCGGTCGTGGAGGGGGCGAGGGCGGCGAGGACGCGGTCGCGGCGGAGAGGGCGGCCGGCCTCGGGCGTGTAGAGGAGAACCGAGGACGGGTCGAAGCCGCGCTTGAGAAGGGAGTCTTGGATGGACTCGGCGGCCTCGAGGAGGCGGTCGGCCTGGGTGTCGTTGGTGGTGAGGCCGACGAGGATGAGCGCGCGGTTGGCGGCGGCGAGGGAGGCGGGCGCGATCAGCGACGCTGCAAAGGCGAAACACACGAAGACCAGGCCGCGGCGGGAGCTGCGCATGAATGGGTCCTTGGGGGAATTTTGGGCGTTGAGGGTGGGGCGATGCCGGATACGCGAAACCACGCAAAAGCCGGCAAGGCGGAGTGACGAGAAAGATATGGACAGGACTGTCAGAAAATCGTCACGAGGTCTGGCGGGCCGTGAGATGGTGGAGGATTGCACGTCGAGCCGGGGATGCGGCAGCTTCGGCGCCGAATGCACGATGCCGTCGAAAAGCATGAACCCGCTCCGTATGTGTCCGACGAACCGGAAACGGGCGGAGCCTTTTTGCGGAAGCACGGAGAGAAACTATGGGCGGCGGCGGTGTTTGCGGCGACGGTGGCGGCGACGGCGGGCATGATGCCGCCCTCGCGGTATCCGGAGCTGGCGTATGTATTCGCCGCCCCGGCGGTGTTTTGGGCGTATCGGGCGCCGCGGTGGAAGACGTTTTTATGGACGTTGTTCGGGGCTCAGGCGGTGGCGTGGACCCTGACGCTGGGCTGGCTGCACCATGTGACCTGGCTGGGGCTGCTTCTGCTCGGACCGGTGGTGGGCGCGTGGGTGGGGAGCTGGTTCGTGGCGGCGCGCTGGACGATGCCGCGGCTGGCGGGACGTCCGTGGCCGCAGCGCGTGCTGGCGGTGCTGGGGCTGGCGGGGACGTGGGTGGGGGTGGAGTGGACGCGGACCTGGTTTTTGAGCGGGTTTCCGTGGCTGACCTTGTCGGCGACGCAGTGGGAGCGGCTGAGCGTTCTGCAACCGGCGGCCTATACGGGCGCGTGGGGCGTGTCGTTCGTGCTCGTGGCGGTGAACGTGGCCTTCGCGGCGTATGCGTGGAAGCTGTTGCGCGGGCTGTGGTCGACGGACTCGGAAGGCGCGCCAGAGGTGACGGGATCGAAGACGCGGTGTCCGGAGTTTATCGCGGCGATGGTGATGTTGCTGGGATGCCTGCTGCTGACGGCGCGGGAGACGTTTAACCGGGCGCGCTTTCATCGGGATTGGGCGCGGGTGGGCATCGTGCAGCCGGCGATCCCGCAATCGGTGAAATGGGATCCGGATGCGGCGCGGGGGATTTTGGAGGTATTGGAGACGGAGACGCTGAAGGTGGCGAAGGCGCGGCCGGATCTGCTGCTCTGGCCGGAGGCGACGACGCCGTTGGCGGTGAAGGGCGATGTTCGCATGCAGGCGTGGACGGAGGCCTTGGTGAAGCGTGCGGGGAGTCCGCTGGTGTTCGGATCGGTGGCGTATGAGAATCCGGATACGCCGGAGGAACGCTGGTGGAACGGGGTGTTTCTCGCGAAGCCGGAGGGCGGGCTGCAGGAGACGTTTTATGCGAAGCGGCATCTGGTGCCTTTCGGCGAATATGTGCCCTTGCGGCCGGTGCTGGGTTGGCTGGAAAAGGTCGTGGAGGTGGGATCGGGCGACTTTAACGCGGGCGACGACGCGGGCTTGATCACGGTGCCGCTGGGCAAGGGCTGGGCGGAGAGCGAGGGCGCGACGCGGCTCGGAGCGTTGGTGTGCTACGAGGACATTTTCCCCGATCTGGCGCGAAAGAGCGTGGCGGCGGGCGCGGAGCTGCTGGTGGTGAACACGAACAACGGCTGGTTCGGCGAGGGCGCGGCGGCGTATCAGCACGCGGCGCACTCGGTGCTGCGGGCGGTGGAGACGCGACGTCCGGTGTTGCGCGCGGGCAACGCGGGCTGGAGCGGTTGGATCGACGAGTGCGGGGCGATCCGCGCGGTGCTGACCAAGGATCCTGCGACGGGCGAGGTGCGGACGGAGCCGGGCGAGCGCGGGGAGAATGCCCGTGGGCAGGGCGAAGGCGGTGAGACGGTATATTTCCGCGGGGGCGCGACCTTGGCGGTGACGCGGGATGCGCGCTTCCTGGGCATGCAGACCTTGTATGTGCGTTGGGGGGATTGGTTCGTCGCGGCGAGCCTCGGACTGGCGGCCGCGGCCTGGGCCGCGCTCCGGAAGCCGTATGTGGCGCCGGTGAAGCGGGAGCGGCGCGGGTTGATTTGAACGAAGGTAGGTGCCGAGAGGGAGGCGGGGCGGTGGGCAGGGCGGCAACCTCGCCCGTGATCCGCAAGGTGTGCCACGGAATGCGTAACCCAATGGGTTACACATTCCGTGAAAATCAGAGCGAGAAGGACGCGGGGGCGATGAGGACGACGAATTCGCCTTTGAGGCTGGTTTTGGCGAGTCGTTGCTCCACCTCGCGGGCGGGGCCGACGAGGAAGAGTTCGTGGAGCTTGGTCACTTCCTTGGCGATGCAGACGACGCGGTCGGGGCCGTGGGTGGCGACGATCTCGGCGGCGAACTTGTCTATACGATGGCAGCTTTCGTAGAGCGCCAGCGTGTAGTCGAAGTCCTGATACTTTTGGAGAAACGCGACGCGGGCGCTGGTCTTGGGCGGGAGGAAGCCGACGAAGAGAAAACCGTCGCTGGGGAGTCCGCTGGCGCTGAGGACGGCGGCGAGGGCGCAGGCGCCGGGGATGGGCACGACGGGCAGCGTGGCGCGGCGGCAGGCGCGGACGATGCGGAAGCCGGGGTCGCTGATGGCGGGGGTGCCGGCGTCGGAGACGACCGCGATGGATTTGCCGGCTTGGAGCTGGGCGAGGAGTTGATCGGCGGCGGCGGTCTCGTTGTGGTCGTGGTAGGGGACGAGAGGGCGATGGAGGCCGAGGCGGGTGAGGAGCGCGCCGGTGGTGCGGGTGTCCTCGCAGGCGATGAGGTCGACAGTCGAAAGGATCAGGCGCGCGCGTTCGGTGAGGTCGGCGAGGTTGCCGATGGGCGTGGCGACGACGTAGAGGTGGCCGGGCTTGGCGGCGAGCCGGATGGCGGTGTCGTCGGTCGGGGTGATTGGCGCGGTGGGATCGGACATCGGAAAGGCGGAGGAACGGCCGCAAAGAGGCGCAGAAGGCGCAAAAAGGAGACCGATGGGAAGGACGGACGGGACGGGTGGGGAGAAAGAGAACGATTACGAGAAAGAGAAAGACATTCAGCCGCCGGAGACGGGGGGAATGAGGGCGACTTCGTCGGACGGGTGGAAGAGGGTATCGGGGGCCGCGAATTCGCCGTTGCGGGCGAGGCGGATGACCGGGTGCAGCAACGCGAGGTCGGGGTGGCGGCGAAGGATCTCGGACCAGAGTTGGTCGGCGGTGAGGGGCACGGGGGCGTCGAGGGTTTCGGAGGGGGTGCCGGTGACGCGCTTGGCTTGGGCGAAGTAGAGCAGGGTCATTTCCTGGAAATCTTTTGACGCGAAGATCGTGAAGGTGGCGAAGAAGAGGAGGACGAAATTCAGGCTTTGGCGCGGGCGCGGTGGGCGTAGGCGGTGTAACCCAACGCGACGACGAAGACGAGGGCGGCGGGGTAGAGGAGGGCGTCGGTGCCCGCGATGGCGAAGACCGCGGCGCCGAGGATGCCTCCGAGGAAAAACGAGAGCAGGACCAAGGCGTAGAGGCGCACGCGGGGGGCGTCGATTTCAAGGCCGCGGAGGGCGTGGCCGAGCGCGGAACCGAGGTCGGTGACGATGCCGGAGACGTGGGTGGTGCGGAGGATCGCGCCGCTGTAGGTGGTGGCCATGGCGTTTTGCAGGCCGCAGGCCAGCGAGGCGAGGTAGGCGCCGGCGGTGAGTTCGCGGCGCATGCAGAGGGCGGCCAAGGCGAGGAGCAGGCCTTCGATGCCGAGGGCGACGCCGTAGCGGCGGCCGAGTTTGAGCGTCTGGCGCTGGATGATGAAACCGCTCAGGACGGCGCCGAGGAAGAAGGCGAGAAGGACGCCGGAGAGATGGGCGGCGAGGGCGAAATCGCGGGAGTGGAGCGCGACGCCGAGAAGCGTGGTCGTGCCGGTGAGGTGCGTGACGGCCTGGTGGCTGTAGCTCAGGAAGCCGATGGCGTTGACCATGCCGGCGATACCGGCGAGGGCGCCGCCGCCGATCCAAGCCCACTTGCCGAGTTTTTGGAGCATGCGGCGAAGTTAAGCACGAGCCATGCGCGAGGCACGGCGAGAGTTTGCGCGGAGATTGGCGAAAGGTCGGCGCCGGGGCTCGCGCTGAAAAAACTGAATGGCCACAAAAAGCGCAGGAGGCGCAGGCTCGAACCACGCGCGGAGGGACCCGCGCGTCCACCGGAGGGGGGAGGCGGGTCCTGCTTGATTGTCTCTAGCCGCCGAGGGCGGTCATGGGGCGGGCGGGGGCGTAGTCGGAGGCGAATTCGTGGGTCTCGGGTTTTTCGGCGATGGCTTGGGCGAGAAGCTCGTCGATGGCGGAGGAGTCGCCGGCGGCGAGAGCGGCCTTGAGATCGAGTTCGCCGTGGCGGCCGAGGCAGGGGCGGAGTTTGCCGTCAGAGGTGAGGCGGAGCTTGTTGCAGCTGGCGCAGAAATCGGTGGTGGTGATGGCACCGATGAAGCCGAGGTGCGCGCCCGTGGCGTGGTCGCGCCAGTAGCGGGCGGGGCCGTGCCCGGGGCGGTAGTCGGTGAGCGGCTCGAGCGGCGCCTCGGCGTGGAGGCGGGCGCGGAGTTCGGCGACGGAGAGGAAATTTTTCTCGGAGAGGACGTCGGCGCGCGTGAGCGGCATGAGCTCGATGAAACGCAGGGGCGCGCCGATCTCGGCGGCGAAGCGGATGAGGGGGCGGTATTCGGTCTCGTTTACGCCGCGGAGGAGGACGCAGTTGAGTTTGACGAAGATGTTTTCGGCCTGGGCGGCGCGGATGCCGGCGAGGACTTGGGCGATGTCGCCGCCGGTGACGCGGCGGTAGAGGGCGGGGTCGAGGGCGTCGAGGGAAACGTTGGCGGAGCGGACGCCGGCGCGGGAGAGCTCGGAGGCGAGGGGGGCGAGTTTGAGGCCGTTGGTGGAGACGCCTAGGCTGTGGAGGCCGGGGAGGGCGCCGATGCCGCGGGCGATTTCGAGGAAGTCGGAACGGATGAGGGGCTCGCCGCCGGTGAGGCGGAATTTGCGGAAGCCGATACGCGAGGCGGCGGCGGCGATGGCGACGATTTGCGCGGCGGTGAGGTGGTCGGCTTTTTGCGCCCAGCCTTTGTAGCCCTCGGGCATGCAGTAGAGGCAACGCTCGTTACAGCGATCCGTGACGGAGATGCGCAGGTAGTCGATGGTGCGTCCGAAGGGATCTTGCATGTCGGAGACGGGATGGCGGGAAAGAGGCGCAGAAGGCGCAAAAAGAGAAGCCGCGAAGGAATGAAAGTTTTTAAGCGGGAAACGCGGGATACGCGTTAGCGGCGCTGGCGGCGGCGCTTGGCTTCCTGGCGATGGAAGGTGGGGAGAACGCGGGCTTCGATGTAGGCAAAGGCGGCGGCGAGGCCTTGTTGCTGGTAGACCAGTCCGAACTCGGCTTCGACGCGCGTGGGACGGCCGAGGGATTGGAGGAAGGAGTTGGCGGTGAGGCGGAGAAAGGTCTCGGTGTCGAGGTGGCCGAGGGTGCGGAGGATGTGTTCGCGGGCCCAGAGGGCGAGGACGGCGTCGCCGGTCCAGGCGAGTTGTTGCTCGAGGACGGGGTCGGTCGGCGGGTTGGCGGGGACGAGCGGAGCAGAGAGGGGAGATGAAGAGGCTGGCGTGGCGGAGGACATGCGGCGCGAGGCCGTGGAGGAAAGCGGATCGGAGGGAGTTAACCACTCAGGAAATGGCTCGATGGGCATTTCTTTGGGATATGCGCCCGCGGCTTCGGGCCGCTGCCGGGGGCTTCGATGGGCGGCCAATAGCCGCGGGTTATCGGACGATGGGCTCGGCGATGAAGGCGTCGGGAGGGAGGGCTTGGCGGATGTCGGTCGTGGTGGCTTTGGGGTCGTCGAAGCGAGTCAGAGGCGATGACGCGAGGTTGCGGTAGAATTGGACGTTGCCGCCGAGGAAGACGATGTGGCCGCCTTCGCCTTTGTAGGGGCTGTCCTTGGACCAGGTGCCGTCGGGTTGGAGGCCGCAGGTCCAAGCGACGGGAGTGGTGGCGGGGTGATTTGCGTTTAGGCCGCGGGCGACGACGGCGTAAGCGAGTTTGGCCCGGAGGAATTCGGGGCGAATCGCGGTGCGGTCGGAGGTCAGGACGGTGGAGACGGAACTATTGGCGGGATGGGATAACTCTTGGGTGGCGATCCAGATGGTGGCGTCGTTTAGGCCGCCACCGCGGGCGAGGGCCGCGGCGAAATCGGGCACGTTGTCGGTCTGCGGGAGCTGGTCCTTGTTGTCGCTCGCGTAAATGAGGCTGGCTTGGCCGATCTGGCGGAGGTTGGAGCGGTCGCGGGCGCGGGGGGAGTGGTCGCGGTGAACGCTGACTGTCGGCAAGATGATCGCGGCGAGGACGAGGAGCGCGATCGTAATGATTACGGTGTTGAGGATCCAGCCGGCGTCGCGAGGAGATGTTATATGTTTCACATCAAGAGAACACGCAACGGGCGGGTTTTCTTAACGAAATGTTTAGGCCGGAGCTAGGGCGACCGCGCAGGCCTTATAGCTGGGCTGGCGGCTGTGGGGGTCGTAGGTCGGGAAGGTGAGGCGGTTCACCTCGGCGTAGTGCATCGGGATGAAGATCTCGCCGGGGCGCACGGTCGGCGTGAGGTGCGCCGTCGCGGTGAGCTCGGCGCGGCGGGAGCGGATGATGACGGGCGCGGAGGGCTCGATACCGAGGCGGGCGGCGTCGTCGGGGTGGATTTCGACGTAGGGTTCGGCCGGATACAACTTGCGGAGGACGTCGCTCTTGTTGGTGCGGCTGCCGGTGTGCCACTGGGCGGAGGTGCCGCGGCCGGTGTTGAGGAGGAAGGGGAACCCGGCGTCGGGGCCCTCGGGCATCGGACGTGGGGCGTCGAAGAGGAACTTGGCGCGGCGGTCGGGGGTGAAGAACTGGCCGTCGGCGAAGAGGCGGCGCTCGGAGGGCTGTTGAGGCGATCCGTCCGATTGGACGAATGGGACTGGTCCGTCGGATCTGGTGTGCGCCGGGTAGGGCCACTGGATGCCGCCGGATTTTTCGAGGTGGTCGTGGTCGCGGATGCCGGTGATGTCGCAGGGCTGGCCGGCGGAGAGCTCCTTGATGATCTGGAAGGTCGCGGCGGGGCTGCTCCAACGGCGGAAGAGGTCGGCGCAGCCCCAGACTTCGGCGATGAGTTTGAAAATCGAGAAGTCGGCGAGGGCCTGGCCGGGGGCGCGGGCGACTTTGCGGGTGAGGCCGAGGCGGCGTTCGCTGTTGATGAAGACGCCGTCTTTCTCGCCCCAGCCGGCGGCGGGGAGGATCAGGTCGGCCATCTGCGCGGTCTCGGTGCTGTGATACATGTCCTGCACGACGAGGAACTCGAGTTTCTCGCGGAGCTTGGCGAAGCGGCCCTGATTGATCCAGGAGTGGGCGGGGTTGGTGGCGATGACCCAGAGGCCCTTGATCTTGCCGGTCTCGATGCCGTCGATGATCTGGTCGTAGGCCATCGAGTATTCGGTCGGGATGCGCTCGACGGGGATATCGAGGATCTTGGCGACGTGCGCGCGGTGCTCGGCGTTCTTGAAGTCGCGTCCGCCGACGAGGGAGGTGGCGTTGGCGTAGAGGCGCGAGCCCATGGCGTTGCACTGGCCGGTGATGGCGTTGGCGCCGGTGCCGGGGCGTCCGATGTTGCCGGTCATGAGCGCGAGGTTGATGAGGGCCTGCGCGGTGCGGGTGGATTCGTGGCCCTGGTTGACGCCCATGGTCCACCAGAAGGAGACGGCCTTGCCGCGGCCGATGATGCGGGCGAGGCGGCGGATGTCGTCGGCGGAGATGCCGCACTCGGGGGCGACGAGGTGGGGGTCGTAGTCCTTGAGGAAGGCGGCGAAGGCGTCGAAGCCGGTGGTGTGGGCGTCGATGAACTCACGGTGTATCCGGTTCTCGGTGACGAGGACGTGGGCGACGGAGTAGAGGAGGCGAAGGTCGGACTTGGGGCGGAGGTTGACGTGCCAGGTGGCGGCCATGGCGGTCTCGGTGCGGCGGGGGTCGAGGACGATGATGTGGGGCGAGTTTTTGTTCATCATCACCCGTTGCCACATGATGGGGTGGGCGATGGCGGGGTTGGAGCCGACGAAGACGAGGACGTCGCTCTCCTCGAAGTCCTTGTAGGTG
>CBIHRE010000127.1:0-11251 GCA_966212385.1 uncultured Akkermansia sp.
CAGGTGGCCGACGAGAAGCTCGCCGCCGAAGTCGAAGTGCTTCTTCACCGTGTCGGCGAACTCGGGGTGGATTTCGCCCTCGGCCTTCTTCTCGTCATACTGGGCGAGCAGCGTGCGGAAGATCTTGTCGAGCGGGTTGGCCTTCACGCAGCGCTCGCGGAACATGAAGGGCTCGCCCACCGGCATATCGAGCTTCACGCAGGCGACGCCCGCGCCGTCCTGGCCGCGGTTGTGCTGCTTTTCCATGAGGAGGAAGAGCTTGGTGAAGCCCCAGAGCGGGGTGCCGTATTTCTCCTGGTAGTAGGAGAGGGGCTTCAACAGCCGGACCAGCGCTATGCCGCATTCGTGGGTGATCTTGTCGGACATGGATCGGGAAAGGGGGGACGAAGTGCTAAATTCGATGTTTCGCGAGTCTCGCGCGCACCCCGCCCGCACCCGCACGGTGCGAACCACTCTGCCCAGGGCTGTCGCTCACGGAGACCTTCACGGCATTAAAAACGTGCCATACCGAAGGCCGCCCGGGACCGGTCAACGGCTTTTTCGGCGAAATTACCCGTATGCGTCCGAAAACACCGCGAACGCTCTCCGCCCCTTGACCGCGCCCGCTTGGGGCCGAAGCATTGCGGGTTTTCCCGACCATGCTGACCCTCCGCGGCTCCTCCGCCCTCTCTCCGTTCCGCCTGGAAAAACTCCGCGCCGACCTAGCCGCCGCCGGCCTGCCCGTCCGCGCCATCCGCGCGCAGTTCGTCCACGTGGTCGAGCTCACGGCCGGCGTCCTCGCCCTCTCCGCCGAGCAGCAAAGCGTCCTCGAAAAACTCCTCACCTACGGCCCGCGTCGCGAGTTGCCCGCCGTCACCGGCCTCGTGCAGGTCGTCGCCCCGCGTCCCGGCACGATTTCGCCGTGGTCGTCGAAGGCCACCGACATCGCCCACATCTGCGGCCTCGCCCCCGTCGCCCGCATCGAGCGCGTGGTCGAGTTTGTCCTCGATATCGACAACGCCGCGCTCACCAAGCCCCTCATGGTCCTCGGCGGCGAACAACTCGCCACCATCCGCGGCAAGATCCACGACCGCATGACCCAGGTCGTCTTCGACTCGGTCGATGCCTGCGCAGCGCTCTTTGCCCACGCCGCGCCCAAGCCCATGAGCAGTGTGCCCGTGCTCGCCCAAGGCCGCGCCGCCCTCGTCGAGGCCAACACCTCCCTCGGCCTCGCCCTCGCCGACGACGAGATCGACTATCTCGTCAAAAACTTCACCGCCCTCGGCCGCGACCCGAACGACATCGAACTCATGATGTTCGCGCAGGCCAACTCCGAGCACTGCCGCCACAAGATCTTCAACGCCACCTGGGAAATCGACGGTTCCGCCAAGGACAAGTCGCTGTTCCAGATGATCAAGAACACCTACACCCTCCATCCCGAGGGCATCCTCTCCGCCTACAAGGACAACGCCGCCGTCCTCACTGGCACCGTCGGCGGCCGCTTCTGGGCCGACCCCAAGACCAACGAATACGCCGCCCACACCGAGCCGGTCCACATCCTCGTCAAGGTCGAGACGCACAACCACCCCACCGCCATCTCCCCCTGGGCCGGCGCCGCCACCGGCAGCGGCGGCGAGATCCGCGACGAGGGCGCCACCGGCCGCGGCTCCAAGCCCAAGGCCGGCCTCACCGGCTTCACCGTATCGAACCTCCGGATACCCGGCGCCGTCCAGCCCTGGGAGCAGGACCACGGCAAACCCGGTCGCATCGTCTCCGCCCTCGACATCATGCTCGACGGTCCCCTCGGCGCCGCCGCCTTCAACAACGAGTTCGGCCGCCCCGCCATCAACGGCTACTTCCGCACCTACGAGCAGGAAGTCCCCGCGCCCGCTGGCTCCGCCTCCGCCACCGAACTCCGCGGCTACCACAAGCCCATCATGCTCGCCGGCGGCCTCGGCAACATCCGCGAAGGCCACATCAAGAAGGGCGAGATCCGCCCCGGCGACAAACTCATCGTCCTCGGCGGGCCCTGCATGCTCATCGGCCTCGGCGGCGGCGCCGCCTCCTCCATGGCCAGCGGCTCCGGCCAGGAGAACCTCGATTTCGCCTCCGTCCAGCGCGACAACGCCGAGATGGAGCGCCGCGCCCAGGAGGTCATCGACCGCTGCTGGGCCCTCGGCGACGAGAACCCCATCTCCTTCATCCACGACGTCGGCGCCGGCGGCGTTTCCAACGCCCTCCCCGAGCTCGTCAACGACGGCGGCCGCGGCGGCAAGTTCGACCTCCGCGCCCTGCTCAACGACGAGCCCGGCATGTCGCCGCTCGAGATCTGGTGCAACGAGTCCCAGGAGCGCTACGTCCTCGCCGTGCCTGCCGCGCGCCTCGCCACCTTCGAGGCCCTCTGCGCTCGCGAGCGCTGCCCCTTCGCCGTCGTCGGCGAGGCCACCGAGGAAAAGCGCCTCGTCCTCGAGGACCCGCATTTCAAGAACACGCCCATCGACCTCCCGCTCGAGGTCCTGCTCGGCAAGCCGCCGCGCATGCACCGCACCGACAAGACCCTCGCGCGCCCGCTCGCCCCGCTCACCCTCGGCGGCGTCACCCTCGCCGAGGCCGCCCGCCGCGTGCTCGCGCACCCGGCCGTCGCCGACAAGACCTTCCTCATCTCCATCGGCGACCGCACCGTGACCGGCCTCATCAGCCGCGACCAGATGGTCGGCCCCTGGCAGGTCCCCGTCGCCGACTGCGCCGTCACCGCCACCGCCTTCGACGTCTACACCGGCGAGGCCATGTCGATGGGCGAACGCACCCCCGTCGCGGTCAACAGCGCCGCCGCCTCCGCCCGCCTCGCCGTCGGCGAAGCGTTGACCAATCTCGCCGCCGCCCAGATCGGCGAGCTCGGCAAGGTCAACCTCTCCGCCAACTGGATGTCCGCGCCCGCCCTCCCCGGCGACGGCGCCGACCTCTACGCCGCCGTCCAGGCCGTCGGCATGGAGCTCTGCCCGGCCCTCGGCATCACCATCCCCGTCGGCAAGGACTCCATGAGCATGTCCACCGTCTGGAAGGACAAGGACACCGGCGCGCAGAAACGCGTCACCGCCCCGCTCTCGCTCATCATCTCGGCCTTCGCCCCCGTCGCCGACATCCGCCAGTCGCTCACGCCCCAGCTTCAGCAAAGTGGCACGGGCGTCTCGCCCATGAGTTCGGCCGGATCGGAACACGGGCAAGATGCCCGTGCCACCTCGGACACGGTTCTCCTCCTCATCGACCTCGGTCGCGGCAAGAACCGCCTTGGCGGCTCCATCCTAGCCCAAGTCCTCAACCAGACCGGCCAGGGCCCCGCCGACGTGGACAGCGCCGCCGACCTGAAGGGCTTCTGGAACGCGATCCAGCAACTCGGTCGCGAAGGCAAACTCCTCGCCTACCACGACCGCTCCGACGGCGGCCTCTTCGCCACCGCGGTCGAGATGGCCTTCGCCGGCAACGTGGGTGTCACGCTCGACCTGCCCGCCACCACGGTCGACGCCTTTGCCGCACTCTTCTCCGAGGAGCTCGGCGCCGTCATCCAGATCCGCGCCACCGACCTCGACGACGTCTCCGGCGTGCTCCGCGCCAACGGCCTCAAGACCTGCGTCTCGCAGCTTGGCCAGCTCAACTCGCATCACGCCTTCATCGTGCGCCAAGGCGGTCGCGAGTTGCTCAACGAATGCCTCTCCGGCCTCCGCGCCGTCTGGAGCGACGTCACCTTCCGCATGGCCTCGCTGCGCGACAACCCGCGTTGCGCCGAGCAGGAGCAGCAACTCCGCCTCGACCGCGCCAACCCCGGCATCAATCCCAAGCTCACCTTCGATCCCTCCGCCGCACCCGCCATCGTGGGCCAGGCCCGGCCCGCCATGGCGATCCTGCGCGAGCAAGGCGTGAACGGCGAAGTCGAGATGGCGGCCGCCTTCACCCGCGCCGGCTTCAAGGCCATCGACGTCCATATGACGGACATCCTCAGCGGTCGCGTTTCCCTTCGCGACTTCCGCGGTCTCGTGGCCTGCGGCGGCTTCTCCTACGGCGACGTCCTCGGCGCCGGCGAAGGCTGGGCCAAGAGCGTCCTCTTCAACCCGCGCGGCCGCGACGAGTTCTCCGCCTTTTTCGCCCGCCCCGACACCTTCGCGCTCGGCGTGTGCAACGGCTGCCAGATGATGAGCAACCTCCACTCCATCATCCCCGGCGCCGAAGGCTGGCCCCGCTTCGTGCAAAACCAGAGCGAACGCTTCGAGGCCCGCGTGGCTTCGCTCCTCATCGAGAAGAGCCCGAGCGTGCTCTTCCGCGGCATGGAAGGCAGCGTCATCCCGATCGCCGTCGCGCACGGCGAAGGCTACACCGAGTTCGCCTCGGCCGACGCCGCGCTCGCGTTCTCCAACTCCGGCCTCGTCGCCGCGCGCTACGTGGACAACCACCACCGCCCGACCGAGCACTACCCGCTCAATCCGAACGGCTCGCCCCACGGCACGACCGCGATCACGACCCGCGACGGCCGCGTGACCCTGATGATGCCGCACCCCGAGCGCGTGTTCCGCACGGTTCAGCAGAGCTACGTCCCGCCCGCCTGGCGTGGCAAGGAAGACGCCCCCTGGATGCGCCTCTTCCGCAACGCCCGCGCCTGGGTCGGCTGAACGCACCACGGCTTCGTCGGCCGGCCGCCATCAGATGACATCCGGTTCCACCGCCGCCCCGCAGGTCTATCCGCTGAAGCGGGGCTGGCGTATTTTTCTCCAGCTCGGCGCGCTGGGTGGTCTGGCCTTGTTCGGCGCTCCGCTGGTTTTGTGGGTGAAAGATCAACCGGTCTGGACGCCATGGATAATCGCGGTGGCTTTCCTCTCGGTTTTCACGGCCTGCATGGTCGCGGCTTGGGTGGCGCGGATGGGGCGTTACGCGATCGAGATCCATCCCGACCGCGTGGTCTATCGTGGCGGCTGGGCGCGTCAGGAGCTGCGGATCGAGGACATCGCGGGCTACCGCATTTTGCCCACCCAGTATGTGCATACTTTGCTTCTTGTCCCCGCGCGCAAAGGTCTTCGGAGAATTTCGACCGCCCTCTGCTACGAGCGTCGTGACGAGATGCTGGCTTGGTTTGCCGAACATGTCGTGAATCTGGACGAGCAGGAGATGATCGACGAAATCGTGGATATCGCGACCGATCCCCATCTCGGCGCGACAGAGGAGGAGCGCATGGCGCGGCTGGCTCGGGCGAAACGGTGCACCGGCGTGCTCAACGTGATCGGAGCCGGCGCGACGATGTGGGCGTTCTTTTATCCCCACCCCTACGAAGCGGCGATCTGGACCTTGATCGTCCTGCCGGTCCTGGCCTTGGCCACTGTCGTGTTTTTCCGCGGACTCGTGCGTTTGGATGGGAAGCCCAAGAGCGCGTATCCGAACGTGGAAGCGGCGATGGTGACCCCGCCGGTCATGTTGTTTCTACGGGCGTTTCTGGACTGGCAGCTATTGTCTTGGTCGGGAACGTGGCCGACGGTGGCGGCGCTGAGCGTCGTGGCGTTGGGCGTGTTGCTCGGGTGCGCGAAGGACGCGCGCCGCAAGTGGGCGCTGGTGGGCGCGATTATGTGTGCACCTTTGTATGCCTTCGGAGCGGTGGTTTTCCTGAACTGTCGCTACGACTCGTCGTCGCCTGTTGTTCACCGCTGCCAGGTGGTCGATCGCCACATTTCGAGCGGCAAGAACGTCAGCTACCATCTGGAGCTCGCGCCCTTCGTCGATGGAGCGTCGAAACGGGAGATCTCGGTGCCGCGGCAGGTTTACGACCGTGTCGCGGCAGGGGACATGGTGCGAGTCGGCGTGTTCCAAGGTAGACTGGGAATCCCTTGGTTTCTGGTTCGCGCGGAGTGATGAAGAGCCGGAGCTTCGCATTTTCCGCCAAGGTCGTCCGGCTCGACGGCGGCATGCGCTTTCACGCCGTGCCGGTGCCCGATGCCGTCGCGGAAAAACTGAAGGCGGCCGGCTCGCGGCGCGTGTTGGCGACGATCGGCGCCCACACCTTTCGTCGCGGGCTTATGAACCACGCGGAGGGCGACAGCTACATCGTCCTCGGCGGCGACATCCTCAAAACCTGCGGCCTGCGCGAAGGCTCGCCCGTCTCCGTCGCACTCGCGCCCGACCCCGAGCCCGACGTGCTCGACATGCCGGCGTGCTTCGCGCTCGTGCTTGAGGAGGACGCCGAGGCGCGGGCGCGTTGGGAGACATTTCCGACCGGCAAACGTCGTTCTCTGCTCCACTACATCTCAAGCGCCAAGACAGAGGCGACGCAGATCAAGCGGTCTTGGGAACTGGCGGAGAAAATCCGCACCCGCTCGCTCTACGGTGATAAATCTTGAGCGGGGAGGGCGGGGGCGACGCGCCAGCGCCGGTCCGCGGGTTGCAAGGCCCTTGACGGAGTAAACCCCCGCCTCAAGTTCCGCCGGGTGAATCCGAAACTGGAAGCCACGCTCAACGAGGCCGTTCAGTCGCTCAAAGCCGAGCTCGGCGACAAGCTGCATTCTTGTTGTCTCTACGGGAGCGCCGTCCGGGGAAACGCCATGCCCGGAGTCTCCGATCTGAACCTCCTCATCGTCCTGAACGAGTCGGATGCCGCGGCTCATCAGGCGGTGGCGCGGGCCTTGGCGGGCAAGCCGCTGATCGATCCCTTCGTTTTGGCAAAACGCGGCTTCGAGCGCAGCGTGCGGGCCTTCGCGTCGAAGTTCGCCAGCATCCGGCGCAACCACCGCGTCCTCCACGGCCCCGATCCCTTGGCGGAGATCGCCGTCGAGCCGCAGATGGAGCGGTTTCTCTGCGAGCAAGCGGTGAGAAATCTTCGGCTGCGTCTGGTCTATTCCTTCGTCACGCGGGACCGGCACAAGGGCTACGACAAATTCGTGGCGGCGAACGTGACCGCGATATTTGTCCACTTTGCCGAGGCGCTGCGGCTGGAAGGCGTCGTGCTGCCGGCGGATTTTGCGGAGCGCATCCCGGTGCTCGAGCGGGAGTATAAAATCTCGGGGGAGGTTCTTCGCGAACTGCTCGCCCTCAAGGCCGATGCCCGTCGCCTTTCCGAGGCGGAGTCAGTCCGGCTCCACGAGCGCCTCAGTCCGCTGGTGGATGCGGTGCTGGATTGGATCGAGGCGCGTTGGATGGCGTAACCGGGCGCGAATCATGTTCGATTTTCTCCACACGACCAAGGGGCCGGCGTTTCTCGGAATCTTCGCGGTTTGGTTCGTCGTGTTGCGCGTGGGCGTGGCGCTGTTTCGCGTTTCCGGGCATGACCGCCCGCTGGTCACCCTTGCCGGCCTTGGCTTGTTCGAAGGCTTGGGAATCCTGCGGATCGTCGTCGGTTCGGCCCATGGGATGCACAAATGGGAGTTTCTCATTTTTATGATGTTCGCGGGCGGGTTCCTTTTTCTGGTTCGGTTCGATGAAAATCTTTTCACCGGCGGGGATGGCGGCGGCTGGACCAGCAGTTGTTCGAGCTCCGGCGGATCGAGCTGCAGCGGTGGCGGCGGTTGCGGCGGCGGTGGAGGATGCGGAGGCTGCGGAGGCTCATGAAGATCGGCGTCGGCTATCGGCGGGAGATGTCGGCCTGGATCGATACCCGGCCTCCGGGCATCGAATGCTTGGAGATCACCGCCGAGCACTTCGGCCCCGGCTCCGAAGCGCATCTGGGAAAGCTGGGGAAACACTTCGATCTCTACGTTCACGCGCTCGGTCTGAGTCTCGGAACGCCGGGGCCTCTCGATCCTGCGCGCCTTGACGATTTCGCGCGGGTGGTCGCGGCGGCGAATCCTCGCTGGATCAGCGAGCATGTCGCTTTTACCCGCACGGCGGAGTTCGACCTCGGGCATCTGAACCCCGTTCCGCCGACCCGCGCGTCGCTGGCGGTGTTGGTGGACCATGTGCGGCAGGTTTCCGAGCGCTGCGGCAAACCGATGTTGATGGAAAACATCACCTCGCACGTGCGCCTGGAGGGGGACATGTCCGAGACCGACTTTCTCAACGAGCTGTGCGAGCGCGCCGGCTGCGGACTGCTCCTGGACGTGACCAATCTGTTCATCAACAGCCGCAACCACGGCTTCGATCCGCTGGCCTGGCTGCGCGAAATCGAGCCGCGGAGAATCCAGCAGCTTCATATCGTCGGCTACTCGAGGGAGGGCGAACGCTACACGGACGCGCATGCCCGGCCGATCCAGGATGAGCTGATTGAACTGGCCAAGGAAGTGGTGTGCTACGCCCCGGTGCAGTCCATCGTGCTGGAGCGCGACGAGGACATTCCCGTGATCGCGGAACTGGAGGCCGAGGTCGCCAAGTTGGAACGCATTCGTCGCCGTGATTGATTTCGTCACCGCTTTGGGCCGGGTGCTGCACGATGGTTCGCTGCGGGACGCCTTCGTCGCCGATCCGGTCGCTTTCGTGCGGGGCCTCGGTCTCATGGAGACGGACCGGGACCGGTTTCTGCGGCTGGTTCCGGCCGATCTCGAGTTTCAGGCCCGCGTCCTGTTGCGGAAGCGTTTCGTGCTGGTTCGGGATGTCTTGCCCAGAACCTGTGAAAATCTGGGCGATGATGCGTGGCCCGAGTTTTTGCGACATGGGCGCGCGGTCGCGCCGCGGAGCGGTGCGCAAACGGCGGAGGATGCCTTCGGTTTTTCCCTGCACCTGATGGATTGCCGGCCCGGGGCGCTGTGTCCGGTGGAATTCAATCGCTGCCGCTTTGTGCGAGAGGGATCGCGGATCGCTCTCCACCTCGTGCCTTCGCCGCGTCGGGCGCGCCTGCCGTCCATTCAGGTTCTCTTTCGAAGGGGACCTCGACGCTGGCGCGAGTGGAGGGTTTCCTTGGCGGTCTGAAATGTCGCCCGGGCCGGTCGGTTTTGGTGTCGCAAGGGAAGCCGATTTTGGAGAGCGAAGACGGCGATGAAATCCCTCCCGCTCGTCCATGTCGTCGGTCACCAGTGTCCGGATACGGATGCGGTCGTCTCCGCCGTGGTGGCTGCGCGCCTGCTGGCGCGCACGCGGCCGGAGGCGGACTACGTGCCGCTCATGCAGGGCGTGGCCAATCCGCAGACGGCCTGGCTCTTCGCCGAGGCGGGCGTCGCGCTGCCGCGCATCCGGTCCGACGTTCGGCCCACCGTCGGCGAGGCCTGCCGGCCGGCGAAGGCGTTGACCGTCGATCGCCCGCTTGGCGAGGCGCTCGATCTCATCCACGAGCACGGCTACAGCATCGTCCCTGTCGTGGACGCGGAGGGCCGGCTCGCCGGCATCGTCGGTCACGCTCTGCCCGAGTCGCGCTACCTCACGCATTTCAATCTCGAGGATTTTCTCGGCACGCTGGTCACGGTGCCGGAGTTGATCACGGGACTGGCGCTGCAACCGCTCAACGCCGCGGCCGAAAAGTCTCTCGTGGCGGATGCCGGCGCACATGGTGCCTTCCGTCTTTTCCCCGGTGGACCGGCGCCTCAAGAGGGCGACGTCGTGCTGGCCGGCGCCGTCCCCGAGGCCGCGCTCGCGGCGGGGCGGGCCGGCGCGGCGGCGTTGATTTATGCGGATTGCGGTGAGGCGGAGGCCCGGGTGTGGGCGGCCGCTTCGTCGACACCGGTTTATCATTTCGGCGGTTCGCTCATGGCTTTGGTGACGCAGTTGCCGCGCGCGATTCCGGTGGGGCGCGTGATGAGCACTCAGGCTCCGACCGCCGGACCGGACGATTTGCTCGAGGACCTGCGTTCGCTCTTCGCGCGCACGCCGCACGCGCTGCCGGTGGTCGATGCGGACAAGAGACTCCTCGGCATGATCTCGCGCCGAGAGGCCCTGCAACCGCCGCGTCGCGGGCTCGTATTGGTCGACCACTTCGAGCGCACGCAAACCGTGCGTGGGTGGGAAGCGGCGGAGATCGTGCAGATCATCGACCACCACCGTGTCGGGGGTTTGGAAACGATCGAGCCGGCGCGCGTCGATTGCCGCCCGCTCGGCAGCACGGCGAGCATTCTCGCGCTGCGTTTCGACGAGGCGGGGCTCGCGCCCGAGCCTGCCGAGGCAAAACTGCTCCTTGGCGCGATCGTCGCCGACACGTTGTTGCTCACCTCGCCGACGACCACGCCCGCCGACAAGGCGCTGGCCCCGGGGCTCGCCGCGCTGGCGGGAGTCGATCTCGCCGCGTTCGGGCGCGAGGTGCTGGCGCGCAACGACGGACTCGCGACCGAGACGCCCGCGGCGCTCGTGACGCGGGACCTGAAGGAGTTTTCGCGCGGAGAGCTGCGTTTCCTGCTCGGCCAGATCGAGACCGTTGACCTCGGCCTGCTCGATCAGGCGCGCGCTCAAGCGCTGCGCGAGGCGCTGGATGCCGCGCGTGGCCGGGCCGGCGCGGCCTTCGCGCTCACGATGGTGACCGACGTGCTGGGCGGCGTGAGCCGTTTGCTTCTGGTCGATGCGGACCCGCGCCGTGCGCGGCATTTGCTCGAGTGCGATCAGCCGGGCAGAGGCGTTGAGCGTCAGATCGTCTCGCGCAAAAAGCAGCTGGTTCCCTTGGTGATGGAACGTCTGGCTACCTACCGGGCCTGAAAATGGGCTTTCCTTCCGGCGTCCGTGTCCGATTGATCGCCGTATGAGCAACGTGCTCCAGAGCACTTTCGAGGATGGCGTCCTGCGGGCGACCGTGACGGTGGCGCGTCTCGACGCGGCGGCGGCGCGCCATTTCAAGGCCGCGTTGGAGACCGCGTGGCGGCCGGATTTGAAGCGGCTGGAACTCGATCTGGGCGGCGTGGAGTTTGTCGACAGCTCGGGAATCGGTGCGCTGGTCAGCAGCTTCCGGAAATTGGGCGCCACGCCCGGCGTGATGCAGATCGTGCAGGCGCGTCCAAACGTGCGCTCGATGTTGGAACTGCTGCGTCTCGACAGCCTCTTGGGCTCGGGCGCGAAGTAAACGACGCGCGTCCGCGCTGTGTTAGGCGGCTGAAGCGCGGGCGCCTCCGACGAGGCGAGCGAGTTCGCGCGTGGCGTCGCGAAGGCCCTCGGATCGCGAGGTAAACTGCGCCGCCGCGGCCGCGGTTTCCTCGGAGTGGGCGGCGTTGGCCTGGGTGACTTTGTCGATCGACGCCACGGTGCTCGTGATCTGCGAGATGCCGGTGTGCTGCTCCTCGGTGGCGCCCGCGACCTCGGCGATGATCTTGTCGACTTCGCGGACACGCAGGGCGATTTCTGCGAAGCCGCCGGCGACCTGACGGGTGATCTCGGCGCCTTCGGTGCTGCTGGCGAT
>CBIHRE010000128.1:0-11142 GCA_966212385.1 uncultured Akkermansia sp.
TGGTGACCGTGAGCATCTTCATTCAAGTTAAACGCAGTGTAGCCAAGGTCTGAAAAAGGCAAGAGAACGGCCGGAGTGGTTGAGGCTCCGGCCGGGATAGATGGGCGATCGGTTCCGCCGTTCCGCTACGTTTGGCGGATGCGGCTTACAGATACTTGTCGGTCACGGCGCCCTCGGAGGCGGTGGCGACGAGCTTGGCGTATTTGGCCAACACCCCGCGGGTCTCCTTCGGGGGGAGGGGCTTGTAGGCGGCGAGGCGGGCGGCGTATTCGGCGTCGGGGATGAGGAGCGAGATGGTGTTCTTCACCGCGTCGATCTCAATTAGGTCGCCGTTGCGCACGATGCCGATGGGGCCGCCCTTGGCGGCTTCGGGCGTGATGTGACCGACGTCGAAGCCGTGCGAGCCGCCGGAGAAGCGGCCGTCGGTGATGAGCGCGACGTCCTTGATCAGGCCGCGGCCGGCGACGGCCGAGGTGGGGGACAACATCTCGCGCATGCCGGGGCCGCCGACGGGGCCTTCGTTGCGGATGACGACCACGTCGCCTTTGACGACGTCGCCGCGGAGGATGCCCTTGAGCGCGTCTTCCTCGCCTTCGTAGACCTTGGCGACGCCCTTGAAGTAGAGGCCTTCCTTGCCGGTGATCTTGCCCACGGCGCCGCCGGGGGCGAGGTTGCCGTGGAGGACGCGGAGGTGGGTGGTGGCCTTGATGGGCTGGTCCCAGGGGCGGATGATGTCCTGCTCGGACGGATACGCGGGGTAGGGCTTCACGTCCTTGAGCGTCTCGGCGATGGTCTCGCCGGTGACGGTGAGGGCGTCGCCGTGGAGCATGCCGCGGTCGAGGAGCATCTTCATCATCGGGCGGATGCCGCCGATGCGGATGAGGTGGGCCATGCCGTATTTGCCGAAGGGCTTCACGTCGGCGAGGAGCGGGACCTTTTCGCCGATGGTCTTGAAGTCCTCGAGGGTGAGCGGGACCTCGGCGGCGTGGGCGATGGCGAGGAGGTGGAGGATGAGGTTGGTCGAGCCGCCGAGCGCGAGGCAGACGGTGATCGAGTTTTCAAAGGCTTTGCGCGTGAGGATGTCGCGGGGCTTGATACCGTTCTTGAGCATCGACATGACGGCGGCGCCGGCGCGCTCGCAGTCCTCGCGCTTCTCCTTGCCGATGGCGGTCTGGGCGGAGCTGTTGGGGAGGCTCATGCCGAGGGCCTCGATGGCGGAGGCCATCGTATTCGCGGTATACATGCCGCCGCAGGAGCCGGGGCCGGGGATGGCGCCGGACTCGATCTCCTTCAGGCCGGCGTCGTCGAGCTCGCCCTTGGCGTGTTTGCCGACGGCCTCGAAGACGGAGACGATGTCGAGGGGCTTCTTCTTGTCGCAGTCGGAGGCGGCGAAGCCGGGGAGGATGGTGCCGCCGTAGATGAAGACGGCGGGGCGGTTGAGGCGGGCGATGGCGATCATCGCGCCGGGCATGTTCTTGTCGCAGCCGCCGATGGCGACGAGGCCGTCGAAGCCTTCCGCGGCGACGGCGGTCTCGATGGAGTCGGCGATGACGTCGCGGGACACGAGCGAGTAGCGCATGCCCTGGGTGCCCATGCTGATGCCGTCGGTGACGGTGATGGTGTTGAAATAGACGGCCTTGCCGCCGGAGGCGTTGACGCCTTTGCGGGCGTATTCGCTGAGCTCGCCGAGGTGGACGTTGCAGGGGGTCATGTCGCTCGCGGCGGAGGCGACGGCGATCTGGGGCTTGTGGAAATCCTCGTCGGTGAAGCCGACGGCGCGGAGCATGGAGCGGGCGGGGGCGCGGTCGTTGCCGTCAACGACGACGGAGGAATAGGGAC
Organism: uncultured Akkermansia sp.; assembly: GCA_966212385.1. Lineage (GTDB taxonomy): Bacteria > Verrucomicrobiota > Verrucomicrobiia > Opitutales > Opitutaceae > IMCC26134_A. The sequence goes on from CBIHRE010000128.1 coordinate 1,840, forward strand.
GGGGGACGGATTGGCACATGGGCGGAGCGGGGAGCTTGGAGATGGGAGCAGGGAGCCTGAGGAAAGCCGGAGAGCGAAGGGGGCGGGGTGGGTGCGGGCAAGCGCCTTGTCAGGCGCGTCGGCGCAGGCGGCGAAGCTCCTCGGCGGCAAAGCCCTCGTAGCGGGCGAGGAGGCGGCAGTAGCGCCAGCCGGGGGAGCCGTCGAGGAAGCCGCCGCGGAGGAGGTATTGGTAGACCAGGCGGGCGAAGGGCCGGGCGGGAAGGCGGTAGCTGAGGCTTTTGAGCGCGCGGCGGCGGACGAGGGCGTCGGAGGCGGCGAGGGATCGGAGCTCGTCTCCAAGGGGGCGGCGGGCGGCGTGCCAGGCCTCGGCCTCGCGGCGGGCGTAACGGCGGTGCTTGGCGAGCCAATCGTCGACGCCGGAGGCGGACATGTCGTGCTCGTAGTTGTGCGTCAAATACCCAAGACGCAAGCCCTCCGCTTCGCGCTGGCCGTGGCCTTTTTCGACGAAACGAAAGGTCGGCGCGTGGCAGAAGCGGGCCTGCCAGGCGGGGTAGTCGGTGCAGTGGGGGACCCAGCGGCCGTCCCAGAGCATCTTCGGGGCGGCCCAGTAGCCGTCGTGCTGGCGGGCGGCGGTCTCGGCGGCGGCGACGGCACGGAGCTCGGCGAGGAGCTCGGGGGTCATGCGCTCGTCGGCGTCGAGGTGGAAGACCCACGGGTAACGAAAGCGGATATGGTCGTGGGCGTGGTTGCGCTGCTGGGCGAAGTTTTCGAAGCGGTTGACCGTGACGCGGGCGCCGCGGGCCCGGGCGATCTCGTGGGTGCGGTCGGTGGAGCCGGAGTCGAGCACGTGGATGTCGTCGACGCCGGGGAGGGTGGCGAGGCAGGGGGGGAGGTTGTGCTCCTCGTTGAGGGTGAGGATGACGACGGAGAACATGCTGGAGCGAAAGCTAGGAGCGTGGAGCAGGGAGCGCGGAGCCGGGGCGGGCGGACGCGGAGGGCGAAGCGGTCGAGGGCGTGTCGTGGGCGGGGGTGAGTTGGAGCGTGCGAAGAGCCGCAAACCACAACACCCACCACGTCGCGACGACGGCGGGGCACGCGAGCGGAAACTCGACCCAGGCGTAGGCGGCGATCAGGGCGCAGCCGGCGAACAGCCAGGCGGGAAATGCGGAAAGGCGGGCGGAACGAAGGACCTCGCCCAACGGAAGAAGCCCGAACGCGAGCAGCAACGCGGTGCCGACGCCGCCGAGTTCGGCGAGCGATTGCAGCCAGTCCGAATGGGCGTCCTCGAAGGTGTTCATCAAGCGGTCGGAGCCGGGCGTGAACCGGCAGTAGTTGAGGAAAATTCGTCCGTAGGATTCGAGGCCCCAGCCGAAAAGAGGGCGATCCGCCGCCATGCGCCAGGTGTCGGCGTAGAGGTCGGCGCGGGTATAGTGGACGGAGCCGGCTTCGAGGGCGGAGATCTGCTGGCGGGTGGCGGCGAGGCGCGCGGCGATGACTTCGCGGCTTTGGAAGGCGACCAGCCCGGCGGCGGCGGCGACGATGGCGCCAAGGACGATCACGCGGACCAGGCCGGCGCGCGAAGACCGGTGATGGCGGGCGGAGCGGAGCGCGTGACGCAACGCGGCGACGACCGCCGCCGCCGCGAGCGCAAGCATGAGGATGGATGCGGAGCGCGAGGTGGAAAGCGGGGCGGTGGCCGCGAGAAGGAGGGCGGCGAACGCGAGCAGGGGGCCGGGGCTGTGGAGCCAGCTGCGGTCGGGCGGGTGGCGGAGCGAGTGGAAAACGAGGGCGAGCGTGGCGGCGGCGTGGAGGACGGCGAAGGCGCCCCAGTGGTTGTGGTAGAGAAAGGTCGCGAACCAGGCCGTGTTCACCCGGGGGACGGCGCCGAAGAAGGGACCGGCGGCGCCCGTCTCGCGCTGGATCGTGCCCAGCACCGCCAGCACGAGGGCGTGAAGGGATAGGACGAGGACGAGTCCGCGGAGGGCGCGGCGCGATTGGACGCAAAACGCGAGGGCGAGCCCGGTGGCGGCGAGGCCGCCGAAGCAGGCTAGTAGGCGCAGGGAGCCGGCGGGATTCGCGGAGGCGGGCAGCCAGGCGATGTGCGGCACGGGGCGAAGCACGAGCCCGTCGTAGATGAAGGCGGTGCGATGCGAGGGATTGAGCGCGGAGATCGTGACGAACAGGGCCAGACCCGCGAGGGGCGCCGTCCAACGGAGGAGCCGGCGAAGACCGGCGCGATCGCCCGCGAGGCGGCGGGCGCGACCTTCGGCGAAGAGCAGGCCGAACGCGGGCGAGGCGAGCGCGGCGACGATCCATTCGCCGCGCGCGCCCATGCCGCCGAGCATCCAGGACGAGGCGATGACGACGAGGGCGGCGAGGGCGAGGGAGAGGCGTTCGCGAGTGGCGAAGAGGAGGCCGGAGGGTTTAACCACGGAGGACACGGAGGGTCACGAAGAGGGAGCCGGACGAAGCGCGGGATAAAAATCGAGCAGGCGTCGCGCGGAGGTGCGCCAGGCGAAATTGTTCAAGACCCATGCGCGGGCGGAAGCTCCGAGGGACGCAAGCTGGCGCGGGGGCAGCGCGAGCATGCTCGAAAGCGCGGCGGGATAGTCCGCCCAGGGCACGCAGCGCCCGGCGCGGGCGTCGTCGAGTTCGCGCCAAGGAAGGGTGTCGGTGACGAGCGCGGGCACGCCGGCGGCGAGCGCCTCGGCGACGGCCTGGCCGAAATTTTCCGAATGGGAGGGAAGGAGGAAGAGATTCGAGAGGGCGTAGGGCGGGGGCAGCGCGGAACCGTCGGCGACGACGAGCGGCGACGCGGCCGATGCGCCGGCGCCCGCGAGGGTGGAGAGCTCGGCGACGGAGTAGTCGCCGGGCAGGCCGGCGAGGAGGAGGATCCATCCGGGGCGCGCGGCCTAGTGCCATAGGGTGGCGAGCTCGGCGCGGCGTTTCTGGCGATGGACGCGACCGTAGAAGAGGGCGACCCGTTTGTCGCGAAGGTGCGGATACGCGGCATACCAGGCGGCGCGGGCGGGGGCGGCGGCGGACGGCTCGGGAGCGGCGATGCCGTTGGGCGCGACGCAGGCGGGGGCGGCGCGGGGGACGTCGAGCCACGCGGGAAGCCGGAGAAGGTGGTCGGCTTCCTGCCGCGCGGTGGCGTGCCAGCCGCTCAAGGCGGACGCGGCGCCGGGGTGGATGAAGCGGGCGGCGAGGCGTTTTTTCCACGCGTTATGGCCGAGCGCCCACGGTTCGAGCATGCCGCGGGGGGCGACGACGAGCGGAGCACGGAGACGGCGGGCGGCGCGTGCGGCGTGATGCAGCGGGCGGAGCCAGAGGCCGTGCGCGTGGATGACACGCGCCTCGGCGCCGGCGAGGAAGCGGGCCAGGCCCGGGCTGAAGCAGAACGAGGATCCGAGCGGGCCGGGGGCGGCGGGGAAATGGCGAATGTCGAGCGACGAGGAACGAAGGTCGGACAGCAGCGAGGTGTCGGCGGGCGTGAGCGTGACGAGAGCGACCTTGGCGCCGAGGGCGGCCTGGGCGGCGGCGAGCGCGGGGACCGTGCGCGACGGGCCGCCGTGGCGGGGGTCGATGCTGGCGGTGACGTGGAGGACGTCGAACATCAGAGCAGGGAGCTGGGAGCGGGGAGCATGGAGCCGGAGAGAGGCGACCGTCGGAAGGCTTACGAAAGCTCCGGCCGCGGGCGGAGGGGGCGGCAGGGGTTGCCGGCGCAGACCATGCGGGCGGGTTGGTCGCGCATGACGACGCTGCGGGCGCCGATGACGGAGAGATCCCCGATGTTCACGCCGGGGCCGACGAAAACCTCGGCGGCGAGCCAGGCGTTTTCGCCGACCACGATGGGCGAGGTGACGAGCGGCATCGACCACTTGGAGAGGTCGTGCGAACCGGCGCAGAGGTGGACGCCTTGGGAAAGGTTGGCCCCGCGGCGGAGGGTGACGGCGCCGAGGTTATAGATGTTCACCTCGCGGCCGATCATCGAGCGCGGTTCGAGGCGAAGTTTCCAGGGGAAGAAAACGCGTGCGGAGGCGAAGACGACGACTTTGCCGGGTTCCGGAATGTCGGCGCCGAAGAGGCGGAGGAGCCGCGCGCGAAAAGCGTGGGCGCGCGGGAGGCTGAAGCGGAAGAGCGTGGCTTGGACGAAGGACCAGAGGCGCTGGCGAAGGAGCTCGGAACGCGGATAGGGCGTGACGCAGCCTTGGGCGAGGTAGGGAGGCTCGGGGGCGTCGACGGGCATGGCGGCAGGGAGCTAGGAGCGAGGCGCAGGGCGAGGCGAGCCAAAGGGGGCGGAAGGGCGAGGGCTCAGCGGGGTGGGAGCAGGGTGGCGAAATCCTCGAGCATCGCGTCGGCGACGGCGGGAAGATCGCAGCGGGCGGCGTCGCGGCGGGCGGTGGCGGAGAGCGCGACGCGTCGGACGGGGTCGCGGATGAGCGAGGCGAGCGCGGAGGCGAGCGCGGCGGCGGGATCGGACGAGGCGCGAGCGAAAACGAGGCCGTTGCTACCGTGCGTGACGAGATCGGTGAAGCAGGCGAGGTCGGAGACGACCGGAGCGGCGCCCGCCGCCATGGCTTCGGCGACGGAAACGCCGAAGGTCTCGCCGGAGGCGGCGAGACTGGGATAAGCGAAGATGTCGAGCGAGCCGTAGGCGGCGGAGAGGGCGGCGGCGTCGAATTCCGGCGGCGCGAAGGAAAGGCGTCCGTCGGTGGCGAGGGGGCCGGCGAGGTCGCGGAGTCGCCGGACAAAATCCTCGCCAAAGCCGCCCCGGGGGATGTCGGAGGGGCCGCGGAGCAGCAGCGTCCAGGGCGGCAGCGCGGAATCGTCCGCGAGCAGCCGGGCGGCGCGGACGAGGAGTTCGAGGCCTTTCTCGGGATGAAGGCGGCCGATGTAGCCGAGGCGGACGGGCGCGCCGGCCGGCGGCGGGCGGCGGGCGGCGGCGAGCGCGCGGTGGTCGATGACGTTGGGGAAGATTTTGACGCGTCCGGAGAGGGCGGGGACGGCGCGGGCCACGGCGTCGGCGACGGCGGAGGAAGGCACCTGGATGCGCGCGACGCGGCCGTAGACGCGGAGCTGGCCCTTGGGCATGCGGTTCAGATTGACGACGACGCGGCCGGCGGCGGGCCGGACGCGCGAGGCGAGGGCGGGGAGCAGGACGTTGTTGGTGACGAGGATGTCGGCCGGAGGAAGGCGGCGGAGGAGGCGGAAGCTCCAGAGCGCGTCGAGGAGGAGGTTGAGCGAGAGGCGGCGGGTGTGGGCTGAACCGGGGAGGCGGAGGCAGCGCACGCCGTCGCGGACCTCGGCGTCAGGCCAGCCGGACCAGCGGCGGGAGAGGGAGGCGACCTCGTGGCCGCGCGCGGCGAACTCGCGCGCGAGCGTCCACCACATTTTCTCCATCGCGCCGCCGGCGGCGGGCGGCACGGGCAGGAAAAAGCCGTGGGTGAGGGTGATTTTCATCGGGATCCGGAGCGGCGGCCGGGGACGGAGGCGAGGGCGCGAAGCAGGCCGGCGGAGGCCGTGTCGTAGTTGAACGCGGATACGCGGTCGCGGGCGGCGGCGCCGCGGGCGGCGAGTCCGGCGCGGGGGAGGGAGAGCGCCTCGCGGAGGGCCGCGGCGAGCGCGGCCTCGTCGCCGGCGGGGAAAAGCCAGCCGGGAACGAGCGAGGAGCAGGGCGCGGGGAGCGTGGAAGAAGACGATGCGGAAGCAGAGGAGGACGGAGCGTCGACGGGGGATGGGAGGACCGGCGCTTGGCTCCTTGCGCCTTGCTCCTCGCCCCCTGCTCCGAGCAGATCGGGGTGGCAGCCGACCTGGTCGCTGAGGATGACCGGGCGGCCGAGGTGCATGGCCTCGTTGACGGCGAGGCCCCAGGTTTCGTGGCGGCCTTCGGAGGGGAGGACGAAGACGTCGCCGAGGAGATAGCGGACGGGCATCTCGGATTGGTTGGCGAAGGGGAGGAAGTGAACGTCGGAGCGTCCGGCGGCGGTGGCGCGGAGCGAGGGGAGGAGTTCCCCGTCGCCGGAGAGGACGAGGTGGGCGCCGGGCACGGCGGCGCGCAGGAAGGCGGAGAGGAGGAGATCGGGGCGTTTTTTGGGAATGAATTTTCCCGCGAAAAGCGCGACGGGGGCTTCGGGAGGGATGCGGAGGGAGGCGCGCAGGGCGGCGGCGGCGGCGGATCGTTCAGGCGTGGGGACGAAGTGGGCGGCGTCGACGCAGTGGGGCGCCGGGAAGAGTTTATCCTCGGGAACGCCGAAGTGGCGGAAATAGGCGGCGTTGGCCTGGCCGACGGGGAGAAAGGCGGCGGGGCGGGAGTAGATCAGGCGGAGCGCCGCGGAGCGGAGCAAGGAGCGAGGAGCGAGGAGCGAGGAGCCGGAGCGCGGGCCGAGGAGGTGGGAGTCGCCGCGGAAGAGGATCGGCGCGGGCGGGCGGAGAAGAAGGCCGAGGTGGGTGCGGTAGGCGTAGCCGAAGAGTAGGATGGCGTCTGGGGCGAAGCTCCGCAGCGCGGGGCGGAGGCCGGGGTTGCGCAGGCCGGAGAAAGCTGTGACGGAGGGCCGGGGCGAGGTGTTGGGGACGAATTCGTGCGCGTAGCCCGAGAGCAGATCGGTGTCCCAGGCGAAGGCGGCCCCGAACTGGGCGTCGCGGGCGGCTTTCGTGCCGTGGTCGGAGAGGTAGAAGACGCGCAGGTCGAGGGAGGGTTCCGCGGCGAGGCGGCGGAACCAGGGGGCGTAGTATTGGATCGGGTGGGAAACGACGACGGCCAGGCGCCGGGCGGGCGGTGCGACGGCGACGGGCGGGACGGCTGCGCATGGCATGGCTGGCGCGGGCATCAGGCGGTGGTGAACCGTTTATAGACCAGAGGCATGCCTATGCAGATCACGGATGCTTGAAACAGGGAAGACAACCAGGTGCTCAGGACCAACTCCACTTGGAAGCTCCACGCGGTAAGAAGAATGATGAGGATGCCCAGGGCGGAGAACTGCGGGGCGTTCTGCGAGAGCTGGGCGATGCGCTTGAAGCCGGCGCCGAAAAGAAGACCGAGGCAGATGACGCCGGGGTAGCCGAAGTTGATGTAAGCTTCGGAGATCATCCCGAAGGCGATGGAGACGCTTTGGGACGACTCGGCGGTCACGAGGTTGAAGTGAAGCGCGAGCCGGATGTTGGCGAGCAGGCTGGATGGTTTGTCGGGCCAGAGAAAGCGAGGGATGATCTGGGCCGGAATGTCGGCGTAGCTTTCACCACCGAGATAGGGTTTGACGCTCGGGACGCGGTCCACGCTGAGACACAGCATCTGGATGAGCGAGGCGCGCTCGAAAATGGTGGTTTGGCCGCGGTTCGTTTCCTCTTCCTCGGTGCGGGACTTGAGGCTGTAGGAAAACCATTCCGAGAAAAATCGAGGCAGCTCGATGATGGACGGCATGGGCTTTTTTTCCTCCCAGTAGTCGTGTCGCATGTCGGCCTTGCCGGCGTGGAGCAGCGCGAGCACGGGCACGAACACGATCAGGAATTTCCACGGAATCTGGCGGCGGGCGGCGGAGTAGGCGATCAGCGCGAGGGCGACGAGCGAGATGCCGGTGATCAGGTAAAGCTGGCCGAAAAGGATTATGACCTGGATGGTCAGGTTCGCGATGAAGAACGTGGCCGCGTTCCGTGAGAGCAGGCCGAGGCCGAGCAGTCGGGCGAGGATGAAGGTGCAGAGCGTGCCCAGACCAAAGAAAAGCGCGCGCATCGAGCCGACGAAATCGGCGGGGACGAGGTATGTGTAGTTGGCGATGTAGAGGTAGATGGTGTTCAGCGCCATGCCGACAGGGATGTGCCGGTAGGCTTGTTCCGGGACCAAGGAGTTGATGGCCCAGCGCGGGGCGCGGGGTTGGTTTCTCATCCAGGCAAAACCCAAGTTGGCGGCGGCGAGGTAGACCAAGGCGACGAACCCGGCCTCGGTGACGACGGAGGGGCGGTATAGGCTCAACTCGGTGTGCTTGGAGAGCAGCGGGATGGCGTAGAAGGCGACGCAAGTGAGCATGCCGATCTCGAAGGCGGGAAACCAAGTCCGGCGTTTCCCAGCCCATTGGAGCGCGGGGAGGCTGGCAAGGACCAGGATACCGATGCCGATCAAGGTGTCGTAACCTACGTCCCCGCCGCTTTGGTAGATGAACCAGGCGACGGCGGCGGCGAGTCCGGCGCAGCCGAACTGATGGAGTCGGCGCGATGCCGATTCATCCGGCACGGGCGCGGGTTGGTCGAGCGCGGCGGCGTGTTCTTGGGGGGTCATGCGGCGTTACCGGGTGTGCAGGCGTCGAAAATCGCGGCGAGGCGGCGGCTCATGCCCTCCGCGGTGTGCGGGACCAAGGCGGCGGGATCGCCGGGGGGGAGCTCGGTGATGCCGCCGCCGAACCATTCCTGGGCGGCGCGGCCGGCCAGGGCGTCGGCTTCCGCGCCGGAGGCCGGCAGGCCGTAGCAGCAGCGGAAGCCTTGGGCGCGGGCGAGGGAAAGCATGAGGCTGTCGGGGTGCGCGATCACGAGCAGGGGACGGCGGGCGAGGAGGTAGGGAAAGATTTTGGAAGCGCTATAGGTCGGATCGTCGGATGCGACGACCATCAACGCGTCGGCGCGAACGAGGGCGTGGAGGGCGTCGAAATAGGGAACGCGCCGACAGTGTTCGGAGACTTGCGCGGCGACGCCTTCCCGTTCGGCGACGGGCATGACGCGGAGGCGGCCGAGGGGGGGCGGCGCGTAGTCGGTTCCGATAAAGTGGAGCCGCAGCCGTTCGGAGTCGGCGGGGACGGCGTCGAGGTGCTTGCGGAGCGCGCGAAAGAGGAGGGTGAGCGCCGGGACCATGTCGTCGCCGCAGCGGCCGGCGTAGACGAGGTGGACGCGGCCGTCGCCGAAAGCGACGAGAGGCGCGGCCGGCGGATGGCGGCGCGCGAGCTCGAGATCCGAGGCCGCGCTGCCGAAGGGGAGATGATGGATGCGCGAGGCGTCGAGGCCGGGATAACGCGCGACTAGGTCGGGACCGTAGGCGGTGGAGACGGACACGATCGCAGAGGCTTTGCGGACGGCGGCGGGCTCGCGGCGGCGGGCGGTGAACTGGGAGAGCCAAAACTTGAGCGCGCCCCCGGGCGGGCGCGTTCCGGTTTTGCGGTAGTAGTCGTTTACCCAGGGGTCCTGGTAATCGAGGACGTAGGGCACGCCGAAGCGGGCGAGCCAGCGCGGGCCGAGGGCGAAGGCGTCGAACTGCGTGGTGGTGAAAAAAACGAGGTCGAACTTTTCCGCGGCGAGGAGTTTTTCGCCCGCGCGGCGGAG
>CBIHRE010000129.1:0-11069 GCA_966212385.1 uncultured Akkermansia sp.
ATTAGACCGAAGTATAAGGAAGGACTTATCCGGGCATAAGCCCTAGCGCGCTCTAAGGGTGCAATCCTACGTAATCGTAGGGCCCCCGGTTTTCATTTGGGCGAAGCACTTGGAGCAAGTTAAGGCGCCCACCATCTGCCCTTAAGACGCCCTTACGCCTAGTATTGGCGCATGAACCGCGCCCTCTCGCTTCTCCTGTTGAAGATGGCGCTGGGGGTTCTTGTCGCAATGTGCGCTCCCAAGGCGGCGGCAAATGGCATGGTCGCGGATCCCGGCGCGAAAGTCTCGCTGTCGACCGCGCTCGCCGACGCCCGTCGGCTGGCCTCGATCCGCGGGGACACCGTGGTGCGTGTCGAGGGCCGCTCGATGTTGCCCTATTTCGGCGACGGCTCGGTGCTCGTCGTGCGCGCGATGCCGGTCGATTCGCTGCGCGAGGGGATGGTGGTCGTTTACCGTAACCGTTTCAGTGAAACCATCGCGCACCGGATCGAGTCCCGCGTCGATGGCGGTTGGCGGGTGCGCGGCGCGAACAACGCCGATGCCGACTCCACGCTCGTGACCTCGGAGAACCTGATCGGCACCGTTTACGTGACGCTCTACTCCGATCCCCGTGGCGACACGGGAGCTCTTCGCCTGGCCGCCGATTCCGCGCGCGATGTCGTGGTGGCTCTGGCGGCGCCCGCGCGTTGATGCGGGCGGGACGGGGGAGGCGGAGGAGTCGCGACTTCGTGAAAGATTCCTATTGAACCGCCTCGGAGCCCCGCCCACGGTGCCGGCGGCCAGGCGCCATGCATGGGCAGGCGCGTGAACCCCGCCAGGGCCGGAAGGCAGCAACGGTGACGACGTTCTCCCAGTGCCGTGGAGTGCCTGGCCACTAATTTTACCCGACGCGTTTTCGGGTTTGCGCTTCGCGCCGCTCCGCATGCTTTCGACCTCCTCCGTGTCGCAAGCCGCCTACCAAGTCATCGCCCGCAAATGGCGTCCGCAGACCTTCGACGACGTCGTCGGTCAGGACCATGTGGTCCGCACGCTGCGCAACGCCATCGCCCGCCAGCGCATCGCCCACGCCTATCTCTTTGTCGGTCCACGTGGCACGGGCAAGACCTCCACGGCGCGCATCTTCGCCAAGGCACTGAATTGCACCGGCGGCCCCAAGGCTGATTTCGACCCGCAGGACCCGGCTTGCCTGTCCATCGCCGCCGGCACGCATCTCGATGTGATCGAGATCGACGGCGCCTCGAACAACGGCGTCGACCAGGTCCGCGATCTGCGCGACACCGTGCAATACGCCCCGGCCCAAGGACGTTACAAAATCTACATCATCGACGAGGTGCACATGCTCTCGGCGGCGGCCTTCAACGCCCTCCTCAAGACCCTCGAGGAGCCGCCGCACCACGTGAAATTCGTCTTCGCCACCACCGACCCCCAGAAGGTGCTGCCGACCATCGTCTCCCGCTGCCAGCGCTTCGACCTGAAGCCGATCGCCTCCGCCCTGATCGTGGAGCGCCTGCGCAAGATCGCCGCGGCGGAGGGTATCCATGCCACCGATACCGCGCTGGCCTGCATCGCCCGCATGGCCGACGGCGGCATGCGCGACGCGCAATCGATCTTCGACCAGATGATCTCCTTCTGCGGCACGAAGATCGACGAGGCCGACGTGCTCGACGTCTACGGGCTCGTCTCCGGCGAAAAACTCGCCGCGCTCGCCGCCGCGCTCGCCGCCGGCGATCACGCGCAAATCGTGCGTCTGGTCGACGAGTGCGACGCCTCGGGACGCGATCTCGCCCGCCTCATCGCCGACCTTCAGGGGCACATCCGCGAGGCGCTTTTGGATTCGATCGCCAAAGGCGGGCGCAGTCCCGCGCTGGGCGGCGTGCCGCTTTCGACCGAGCAGCTTACGCGCATGCTCGACGTTCTCCGCGACGGCGAGGACGGCGTGAAGCTCGGGCTCTCGGACAAGATCAACCTCGAGGTGACGCTCCTCAAGGCTGTGGACGCCTCCCGCGCCCGCGCCATCGATTCGCTCCTCAAGGAACTTGCCGCGCTCGGCGCCGCCTTGCCCGCCGCGAACGCCGCCGGCGAGGACGAAAAAAAAAAGCCCTGATCGAGCGGCTTGACGCGGCGATCATCGCCTACGTGGCCGAATCGGCCGCGAGCGCTCCGCCGCCGCGTCCGGGGCCGCCGCTGATCCCGCCGCCGCGCGCGTCCAGCGTGCCGGCCGCCGGTTTCGAATCGAATCTTGCGGCTGGCGCGGATGGCTTCGCGGGCGGCGATTTCGACGAGGCGCAACCGGCTTTTGTGTCATCGGACGGGGCTTCCTCGGCCGACGCGGGTGAGGGGCCCCCGCTGGAGGAACTTGAGGCGCAGATGCGCGGGGAACTCGCCGCCCGTGACGAATCCGCCACGGCCTCTCCCGCTGCTCGCCGCGCCGCGATCTCCGCGGACGAGGACGAAGCGGACGGCAAGGGCGTCGCGTTGCCCGAGGTGGACGCCTTGGTCGCGCGCCTTTCCCCCGAGGTCAGGGAAACCTTGGATGAGCTTTTCCGGGCGCGCTTTGTCTCCGTGAAGAAACTGCCTAAGAAGGCCTTCCAGCCGGCCAAGACCAAAGGCGCGGCTCCCGCCTCCGGAGATGGCTCCGCGTAAGCGCCTTGCGCCGGGGCGGATGGTTTTGGGCAAAAGTTTGCATCTGGCGCGGGTGCGCGTCGCGCGGTCCGTTCCGTATTTGCCAAGCCCCGGGTGGTTCTGATGTTTCCGCCCCTCTCTTTTCCTGTCTTACTCCCGCCGTGCTTCCACTTCGTCCTCTCTTCGGTTTCACCACCTTGTCCCGTTTCGCCGCGGGCGCGCTTCTCGCCGCGATGTTGTCGGGCGTCGCCGCGCACGCCGCGATCGAGAAGCTCGAGGTCAATTTCGACTACGTGCGCAAGCAGGCCGCCGAGCGCGCGGCCGCGGCCTACAAGGAGCCGGACCGCGAACTTCCCGAGCGTCTCGCCAAGCTCAACTACGACGAGATCCGCGACATTCGCTTCAAACCCGACCAAGCCCTTTGGCGCAGCGAAGACCTGCCGTTTCACCTGCACTTCTTCCATCGCACCGCGGCGGTCCGCGAGGCGGTGCAGATCCGCGAGTTCAGCGCCACCCACGTCCAGACGATACCCTTCATCCGCGATTTCTTCGATTACGGAAAGCTGGGCAACCTCGGCTGGCTGCGTTCCTCGCTCGGCTACTCCGGCTTCCGCGTCCACTACCCGCTGAACCGCCCCGATATCTTCGACGAGCTGGTGGTTTTCCACGGCGCCTCCTACTTCCGCGCCCTCGGGGCGGGCCAGATCTACGGGCTTTCCGCCCGCGGCCTAGCGATCGATTCCGGCGTGCCGGGCAAGGTCGAGGAGTTCCCTGTCTTCACCGATTTCTGGATCGGCAAGCCACGCCCCGGCGCGAAGTCGCTCGTCGTCTACGCGCTGCTCGACAGCAAGCGCATCGCCGGCGCCTACGAGTTTGTGATCCAGCCGGGCCGGCCCACCGTGATCGATGTCCGCGCCGAACTCTACGCCCGCGACAATATCGATCTCCCCGGCGTCGCCCCGCTCACGAGCATGTTCTGGTTCGGCAAAAATTCCGACCGTCCGATGGACGATCCGCGTCCTCAGGTGCACGACTCCGACGGACTGCTCCTGCAGACCGGCGACGGCACGCATGTCTGGCGTCCGCTCCAAAATCCGCGCGCCATCCTCAACACCGACCTGCGCGCCGTGAAGCCCGTCCGCTTCGGGCTCTTGCAGCGCGAGCGCGCCATCGCGGCCTACGAGGATTTCGAGGCCCGTTACCATGAGCGGCCGAGCTGCTGGATCGAGCCGCAGGGCGATTGGGGCGCGGGCAACATCCGCCTCGTCGAACTTCCGACCGTCAACGAGTATGGCGACAACGTGGTCGCCTACTGGGTGCCCGACCAAAAGCCGCAGCCGGGCAAGCCCTTCAATCTTGCCTACCGGATGAACTGGTCGCTCGAGCAGCCCGCGGACGACAATCTCGCCCGCGTCCAGTCCACCCGCATCGGCGGCCTCCCGGGCGGCGGCTGGGGACGCCTCTATTGGATCGACTTTGCCGGCGCCAACATCGGCCAGCGCAATCCCGAGACGCTCGCGGCCGACATTCGCGTCGCGCCCGGTGCTCGCATCCGCCACCACACGCTCATCCGCCACACCGGCATCGATGGCTGGCGCGTCGCGCTCCAAGTCGACGGTGTCGACGCCCCGCCCGAGGGCTTGCCCGCCCCGCGCCCCGTGCAGATTCAGGTGCAGCTGCGCGACGGCTATCAACCCGTGTCCGAGACCTGGGTTTATACTTGGCTGCAATGAGCCGCGAAATTCCCGCCGCCCCCTCCGCCGTGTCGCCCGCATCCGCCGACGCCTGTTCCCTCGAGCCCGCGGGGCCCGCTTGGGACGAGGCTTTTTTGCGCGTCGAAAGTTATCTGCGCGCGCATCAGATCGAAAGCCGGCTCGTGCTTAATCGCCTCGCGGTCGAGATCGTTCGCGCCGCACGCGTGGCGGCCGACTCCGCTCCGGGCGGAGAAAAAGACCCGATCTCGCTTGCGATGGGCGAGGCCGAGCGCCGCACCACCGAGTGGTTCGCCCGCGTCCTCGGCGACGCCGCCGATCCCGACGACGAGCGTCTGGGCACGCGCGGCCGGATCGCTCTGGTGATGGCCGATGTCCCCGCGCGCTGGCCGCAGCACTTCCTCGCCGCCACGCCTCCGCCGGCCGAGCTGGTCGAGGCGATGCGCGCCGCCTACATCGAGGCCGGCCCCGAGCTCGAGCTGACCCGCATGGTGCCTCGCCCGCTCGACTTCGGCCCCATCGCCAACGTCGCCGACGAGACATGGAAGACCTTCGCGCGCTGGCCGATCCTGCGAGCCGTCTTTGGCTGGCTGCTTTTCGTCGGCCTGCTCGCGGCGGCCTGGCTCGCGACCCACTCCTGAGCGCGTTTCACACCCGCGCGCATTTCCCTCATTTTCCCGCTTCTTCGCCCAATTTTCGCTCCATGAGCGTTTCCCGTTTCGATCCCGCCCGCCTTGATGGCACCCGAGTGACCCAGCGTCGCCTGCTGGTCGCATCCCTCACGCTCCTGCTCGTCGGCCCCGCCGTGTTGCTGATGGCCGACTTGCATTGGCGCACCGGCATGGACAAGTGGAAGATTCTCCACCTCGTCCTTTTCGCGATCCTGTTCGCTTTGGTCGCCTTTGGCGCGGTCCAGGCCGTGATCGGCTGGTTCTGCCGGATGGGGGAGGGCGACCCGAATCGCATCCTCAACAGCCTTTCGCCCGAGGACGAGGCCCGCCCGGTCGACGCCCCGACCGCGATCGTGATGCCCGTTTTCAACGAGGACACCTCGCGCATCATGGAGGGCCTGCGCGTGATCTACCGCTCGCTCGAGGCCACCGGGCAGCTCGACGCCTTCGATTTCTTCATTCTCAGCGACACGACCAACCCGAACCGCTGGATCGAGGAGGAATCCGCCTGGGTCGCGCTCACTCGCCAGCTCGGCGCGCGCGGGCGCATGTTTTACCGCAAGCGCCGCGTTAACCTGAACAAAAAGGCCGGCAACCTCGCCGACTTCTGCCGTCGCTGGGGCAAGCGCTATCGCTACATGCTCGTGCTCGACGCGGACAGCATCATGACCGGCGACGCGATCGTGAAGCTTGTCCGCCTCATGGAGCGCAACCCCGGCGCGGGCATCATCCAGACCGTGCCCCGCCTCGTGAACGGCGAGACGATGTTCGCCCGCCTCCAGCAATTCGCTTCGCGCCTGTATGGTCCGGTCTTTGCGGCCGGATTGAATTACTGGCAGCAGAGCGAGGCCAATTATTGGGGGCACAACGCGATCATCCGCGTCGCGCCCTTCATCGAGCACTGCTCGCTGCCCGATCTCCCCGGCGTCGAGCCCTTCGGCGGCCGCATCCTCAGCCACGACTACGTCGAGGCCGCGCTGATGCGTCGCGCCGGTTGGTCCGTGTGGCTCGCGGTGGACCTCGAAGGCAGCTACGAGGAGTGCCCCGGTAACCTGATCGACTTCGCGAAGCGCGACCGCCGCTGGCTGCAAGGCAACCTCCAGCACGCCTGGCTCCTCACCGCGCGCGGCCTGCACGCGGCGAATCGCCTGCACCTGGCGCTGGGCATCTTGGCCTACATGGCGTCGCCGCTGTGGCTGGCCTTTCTCGTCGTTTCCTCGGTCATCGCGTGGCGCTACGCCGCGACCGGACTGAGCCCGCTGCCGGTGGACAGCTTCGCGCGCTACCTGCATCTCGGCTTTCACGCCCAGGCGCTTCTGCTGCTTTTCGGCACGCTTGGGCTGCTCTTCTTCCCGAAGGTCTTGGCGATTTTGGACCTGGCGCGCCGTCCGGGCGCCGCGGCCGGTTTCGGCGGGTGGACGCGGGTGATCGCCGGCGCCGTTTCAGAGACGGCGATCTTCACCCTGATCGCCCCGGTGCTGATGCTTTTCCATTCCAAGTTCATCGTGCTCACGCTTGCCGGTCGAGGCGTCGCATGGGTGGCCCAGCGTCGCGGCGCCGATGGCGACCCGGAATGGCGAGAGGCGATCCTTACTCACGCGGGACATACCGTGACGGGACTGGGGTGGGGCGCTTTCGCGCTTTGGGTGAACCCGGCCTTCGCCGCTTGGTTGGCGCCGATCCTTCTGGGACTTGTCACATCGATCCCCGTTTCGCTGGTGACCGGCCAAAACGCGGCGGGCCAATTCGTGCGCCGGATGAAGTTCTTCCTCACCCCCGAGGAGACCTCGGCGCCGCCCGAACTCGCGCGCCTCGCGCGCAATCTCGAGGCCTGCCGCCGTCACGCGCCTCCGCTTCCCGAGCTCGCGGCCGACTATGGCCTGATGCAGGCGGTGCTCGATCCCTATGTGAACGCCGTCCACCTGGCGCTGCTGCGCGAGCGGGACCACGCCGCCGGCTCGGCCAGCGAGGAACGCTTCGCCCCCCTCCGCGAGCGCCTGCTCCGGGAGGGCCCGTCCGCGTTGGGCGCCCGGGACAAGGTAGCGCTGTTGCTGGATGCCGATTCCATGGCTGTCCTGCACCGCGACCTTTGGTCGCTCCCCGCCGAACGCCTCTCGGCGTGGTGGCGGACAGCCATTCGGGCCTATAACGTGCTCGCACCGGCACCGCAGACGGCTCTGTATCGCTGAGCTTTGATGCGGCTCTTGTTCATGATTGGCGCGAAGAGCCAACGGGCGGCCGCGCCAACGTTTTCATCGGTTTTTAGTATTCAGCCTTACGCTGCCATAGGCGGGGCTACCTATTTTTGTTCCCGTTGCACTTCTTTTTGACAATTGGGAAACAGTTACCCAACAGCTTTACCGTTGCTGGGCCCACCCCCCTTTTCATTGGCTCACCGCCCGCCTTTTCCCCTCGGCGAAATCTCTCAACCCCCCTCACGTTGTGTCCGCGAAAATCCTGCTCATTCGCACCGGTCCTGACCTCTTCCAAGCAAAAGCGTATGTCGCTGTAGAGTCGGGACTTTATGCGCGCGAGATCCCGTCGCAGCCCGACCTTGAGACGTCGTTGAAGTCGGAGCAGTTCGACTTGGTCATCCATGACGGATCCAAGCTCGGCAAAGATCCGCTTACGCTGGCGGAGAATATCCGCAGCCACCAACGCACCGCTCCTATCCTCCTTTTGTGCGCCAAGCCGGAGATGGATGTGATCGTTCGCGCCATTCGCCTGGGCGTCAGGGACCTGTTCCATCCGCCGCTCAACCTCAGCGCCTTTTTCGCGCGCGCCACCGAGCTGCTCCAGCCCCGCCTGAACGGGCACACGAGCGCCGTCGCCCAACATTGCCGGCACGAGATGACGCTTTTCCTGGCCGGCGAATCGCGCTCCTCGTCTTCGCAGCCTTTCGTCTCCGCGACAAACGCCGGCCTTCCCGGCGCCGCCGAGATCGATTCCCTGCGCGCCGAGTGCGATCGCCTGCAACGGGAATTGAAGGTGGAGACCAACCGCCGCGATGCCGCCGAGCGCGAGGCGAAGCTTCAAGCCGGTCGCTTGGCGGAACGCGAACGCGCGCTCGCCGCCGCGGAGTCCGGTCTGGCCTCCGAGCGAGCGCGCATCGAAGGCGAGCGCGCCTCCCTTTCTGAAACCTCCGCCGGCAACGACCGGCAGAAAAAGCAAAACGACAAACGCGCCGGAGAAATCTCCAAGGCCGACCAGTCGCTCGCGCCCCTGCGTGCCGAGCTTGCCGCCGCCCAGGCCGCGCTCGCCGAGCGCGACGCCGCCTTGCAGGCCGAGCGAAAGGCGCTTGCCGAACACCGCGCCGAGCACGAAGCCGCCCGGGCCGCCGCCGCCCAGGCCAAGTCGGAGGTCGATCGCGCCAAGAAAGCCCGCTCCGACGGCGAGGCCGCCCTCGCCGCCCGCCAAGCCGAGCTCGAGGCCGCCCGCGCCCAGTTGAGCGCGGAGCAAAAACGCCTCGCCGACGACGCCGCGGAACTGGAGCAAGCCAAGGTCGATGCGGGCGATTCGGTTCGTCTGCATCAGAAGCGCATGGGCGAGCTTTCCAAGCTCGAGGCCGCCCTTGGCGAACGCGAAGCGGCCCTTATGGCCGCGCAGGCCAAACTCGCCGCCCAGGAACGGTCGGTCGTGGAACGCGAGGACGGATTCGCCGTGCGCGAAAAGACGGTCATCGCGCAGGAAAAGAAGGTCGCCGCCCAGCTTTCCCGCGTTCGCGCGGACGAGGAGGCGTTTGCCGCCCGGCAATCCGAACTCGAGGCCGAGGAAGCCCGCTTGCAGCAGGATGCCCGCCGCATCGCCGCCGACCGCGCCGCTCTCGAAGGCGAGCGCGCCGCCGCCGCCGCCGCGACCGCCGCGGCAGCCGCCAAATCCAAGGAACTCGCCGCCGCCGAGTCGGCCCTTG
This sequence comes from uncultured Akkermansia sp., assembly GCA_966212385.1. Lineage (GTDB taxonomy): Bacteria > Verrucomicrobiota > Verrucomicrobiia > Opitutales > Opitutaceae > IMCC26134_A. The sequence goes on from CBIHRE010000129.1 coordinate 8,916, forward strand.
AGGAGCGCGAGGTCGCCTTGGTTTCCGCCCAGAAATCTCTCGAACTTCAGAAAAAGAAGGTGGCGCAAGCCGAGGCCGAGGCCATCGCGCGCGACCAGTCGGTGGCCGCGCGCGAGAAGCAGCTCGCCGCAGCCCAGGCCGCCTTGGCCGCGGAGCAGACCGCGTTCGCCGAGCGCTCCGCCGGCTTGGAAAAAGAGGAGGCCCGCATTCGCAAGGAGGGAGAGCGGATCTCGGCCGAGTCCGGCCAGCTCAACTCGGCCAAGGCCGAGCAGGCCGGCGTGCAGAAGGCCCTGGACCAACGCGCCTCGGCGCTGAAGGCCTCCGAAGAAAAACTGGTCCAGCGCGAAACGGCCCACGCCGCCGCCGCCAAGGAGGTCGCCGAAACCCAACGCAAATTCGAGGTCCGTGAACAGCAGCTCGGCAAGCGCGCGTCCGAAATCGCGGCGCTGGAGAAGAAGGCCTTGGATCAACTCGACGCCGCCAAGCTCGCCGAGGACAAGCTCGCCATTTCCCGCAAGGCCTTGGAGGTGGAGCAGGGCAAGCTGGCCGAGGAGGGCAAGCGCATCGCCTCGGACAACGCCACCCTTCAAAAGGCCAAGGCCGACGTCGCCCTCGAGCTGGAAGCGCAGAAGAAGCGCGCGGCCGAGCTCGCGAAAGCCGAGCTGGCGCTGGCCGGCAGGGAAACCGCGCTTGCGGATTCCCGGAAGAAGGTCGACGCCGACGCCGCCCAACTGAAGGCCAAGGAGGGCGACCTCGCCCAGCGCGAGAAGAAGATCGTGGAGACCGAGAAAAAACTCGCCTCCCAGACCGAGGCCCAGGCCGGCGTCGAAAAGGCGCTCGCCTCCCGTCAAGCCGCGCTCGCCGAACAGGAAAAGCAGATCAAGCAGGACAAGGCCGCCCACGAGACCGCCGTCTCCGCGCTCGCCGCCGACCGCAAGAAACTCGCCGCCGAGCAGGCCGCCACCCTCAAGGCCGCGTCCGAGCTCGCGGAGCGCGAAAAGAAATTCGCCTCCGCCCAATCCGAGCTGGAATCAGCCCGCCGCAAACTCGCCGAGGCCGAAAAAGCCCTCGCGGAGCGCGAGAAAAAATTCTCCGAACGCGAATCGGAGGTCGTCGTCCGCGACAACCGCGCCGCGCAACGCGAGGCCGCCGTCGCCAAGACGGAAGCCGCGCTCGCCGCCGAGCGCACGAAGCTCGAGACCGACCGCAAGGCCTTGCGCCAGAGCCAGGAATCCTTTGCCGCGGAATCCGCCGGTTTCGCGAAGCTCAAGGCCGAGCACGCCACCGCCGTGAACGCGCTCGGAGCGAAAGAGAAAGCCCTTGCCGCCCGCGAGGGTGAACTCGCCGCCCGCGCCTCCGCCCTGGCCCAGACCGAGCAGAAGCATTCCGGTATCGCCGCCCAACTCGACGCCCGCGCCAAGGCGCTCGACGAACGCGACCAGCGGCTCGACGCCCGCGTCGCCGCGGTCGGCGAAACCGAGAAACAGCTCGCCGCCGACAAAAAAGCCATCGCCGCCGACCGCGCCCGCCTTGATGCGGATCTGGCCGGCGTCGAGGAGGCCGGACAAGATATCCTGGCTCGCGAGAAGAAGCTCAAGGTCGCCTCCGACAAGATCGCGCTCCAGCAGGCCGAGGTCGAAGCCGGCCTCGCCGAGATCGAGGCCGCCCGGGCGCAACTCGCGAAAGAGCGCGGCGCCTGCGAGAAACTCCGCGTCGAGCTCAAGGCCGAGCGCGAAGTCCTCGACTCCGAGACCGCCAAGCTCGCCGAGAAGGAAAAGGCGTTCGAGGATCGTCGTAAGAAATTGCTCGAACTCTGATCCGTCTTTTCCGCCGCTCCCCGATTCATTCGTTGCGAAATCGCAGTATTCTTCAAAAAAACGATCCTTCACTCTCTATGGCCACCCCGTCCGCCTCGCTCGCCTACGTCGAAATCGCTCCGCACTCGTTGCAGGTCGCCATCCTGGCCGGCCGCAAGGTCGTGGTCTCCCGCGCCTTCTCCCTCGATGCGAAGACCGATCTCGCCGCCTTCGTCGCCGAACACGGTCTGACCGGAGTGGCCCGGGCCTCCTTGCTGGGCGGGCGGAACTTTCTGCATCTTTCCGCCGACGCGGAATCGGGCGCAAGAAAATGCCCGCACAGTCCGCCGCAGGCACG
>CBIHRE010000130.1:0-11049 GCA_966212385.1 uncultured Akkermansia sp.
GCGGGCGGCATGGGCATCGGCATCGACCGCCTTTGCATCCTGCTCACCGGAGCCGAGAGCATCCGCGACGTGATCCTCTTCCCGCAGCTCCGCAACACGGCCGGCTGAGGATTCAAGGCATAGCCACAGAGCACACAGAGCTCGGACACAGAGGGCACGGAGTTAAAAAACACGGTTCCGTGGATCGACTCTGTGTTCTCTGTGTCCGAGCTCCGTGACCTCCGTGACTAAATCCCGCATCGCATGAGTTGGCCGCTCTACCTCGCGCTCAAGCAGCTCTTCCCGAGCGGGCGGCGCTTTCCCTTTTTCACCGCCATCTCGATCCTCGGCGTGGCGCTCGGCGTCACCTTGCTGATCGTTTCCATTTCCGTGATGGGCGGCTTCGGCCGCGAGATCCGGAATATGATCGTCAACACCCAGGGTGAGGTGCAGGTCCGGGCGGCGGCGGGGCCGATGGAGAACTCCCGCGCCGTCATCGACGCGGTGAAAAAAGTCCCGGTCGTCGTCGCGGCCACCCCTTTCATCGAGGGCGTCATGCCGGTGCGGACCACCGACCGCGCGGCTTATCCGGTGATTCAGGGCGTCGATCCGTCCAGCGTGGAATCGGTCGCCCCGCTCGGAAAATTTATCGTCGCCGGCAGCTTCGACGATCTGGACGACGACCGCGTCATCCTGAGCATCAAGCTTGCCGAGTCCCTTCACGCGCGGATCGGCGGCAAGATCATCATCTACTCGCCGTTGCTGATCGAGAAGCTGCAACGCGACGAATTGATCGTGCCAAAGGAGCTGGAGGTCTGCGGCATTTTCGAGATCGGGCACCAGCAGCTCGATAGCAACGTCGCCATCATCACGCTCCGCACCGGCCAGGAACTGGCGGGCATCGGCGGCGCGGTTCACGGTGTTAACATCAAACTAGCCGCCGGGGCCGACCCCGATCTGGCTGCTCGGGAGATCACCCGGGCGCTGCCCGTCGACGGGATGGCGCGTTCGTGGATGGATTTGAACCAGGAGTTCCTCTTCGTGCTCCAGCTCGAGAAGAACATGATCTTCTTCCTGCTGCTCTTCATCATCGTCGTCGCGGCGTTCTCGGTGGCGTCCTCGCTGCTGATCGCGGTGGTCCGCAAGACCCGCGAAATTGGCCTGCTCGGCGCGCTCGGTGCCACGCCGCGACAGGTAGCCGCTTGTTTCTGCTACCAGGGCATCGTCATCGGCATCGCCGGCACGGCCGCGGGTTTGATCTTCGGTTTCACGGTCGTGCATTTCCGCAACGACCTCGTCGCGGGCATCACCCACGTCATCGGAGGCAAGGAGGCGCTGGAACGCTTTTATCAGTTCAGCCAGCTGCCCGCGCATCTGGACGGAAAAGACCTCGCGCTGATCGTGTGCAGCTCGCTTGTCGTCTCGGCCCTTGCCGGGCTTTTGCCCGCCTGGCGCGCGGCCAAGCTCAAACCCGTGGAGGCGCTTCGCAGTGAGTGACAATTCTCCGATCCTCCAGGGGAGCGGCCTGCACAAGAGCTACCTGAGCGGCGAGCGCCGCATCGAGGTTCTGCGCGGCGTGGATCTCGCCGTTTCGGCCGGCGAAAGCGTGTCGATCCGCGGCGAGTCGGGCTCGGGCAAATCGACCCTGCTCAACCTGCTTTCCGGCCTCGACGCGCCCGACGCTGGCGAGCTGCGCTGGGAGGGGGCGACCACCTTGGATCCCGTTCGACGCGGGCGCCTGTTGGGGCTCGTTTTCCAAGCCTTCTACCTCGTGCCCGAGCTCACTGCTTTGGATAACGTGCTTATGGCCGACCGTATCGCGGGCACTCCTGGGCGCGCGAGCTCAGATCGGCGCTTGTTGGAGCGGATGATGCCTTGGGTGTGGCGATTGGCGGCCACGCTACTGCGTCTGGACGATCCCAAAATCAAAACGCGCGCCCTCGATTTGCTGAAACGGGTGGGACTTGAGGATCGCGCAACCCATATCCCGTCGCAGCTCTCCGGCGGCGAACGCCAGCGCGTGGCCATCGCTCGCGCCTTGATGAACCGACCGAAACTGATCCTCGCCGACGAGCCCACCGGCAACCTCGACGAAGGTAGCGGCGATTCGATCATCGAGCTTCTTCTCTCGCTCTGCCGCGAGGAGGGCTGCGCGCTCGTGCTCGTGACGCACAACGCCGCCCACGCCGCCCGCTGCGCGCGAAAGCTGTTCCTGCGCGAGGGTGGCTTTCACGCGGTCTGATCTTATACCCCGATTTACGATGAATTTCTTCTCTTCCCCGAAGCCCAAGGTGAAATGTGGCGTGGCCGGCGTCGGCTCGCTCGGGCAGCACCACGCGCGCATCTACGCTGCTCTGCCGAACGTCGAGTTCATGGGCATCTACGAGGCGAACGACGAGCGCGCGAAGGAGATCTGCGCCCGTCATAATTGCCGTCGATTCGCCACCATCGAGGAACTTGGCGAGGCCTGCGACGCCGTGTCGGTCGTGGTGCCGACGGATCGTCACGAGCAGGTGGCTTTGCCGCTCCTCGCGCGGAAGACCCATCTGCTGATCGAGAAGCCCATCACCGCCACGCTGGAGGAGGCCGAGCGCGTGCTCGCCGCGGCGCAGGCGAGCGGCTGCATCGTGCAAGTCGGGCACATCGAGCATTTCAACCCGGTGATGAGTTTCCTCGAGAAACACATCGACCGCCCCGGCTACATCACGGCGGAACGTCTCGCGCCTTACACCCCGCGCGGCACGGAGGTGGGCGTGGTGCTCGACCTGATGATCCACGACATCGGCATCGTGCTCGCGCTGGTGAAGTCGCCGATCCGCAAGATCGACAGCGTCGGCATCAGCGTGCTCTCGAAGACCGAGGACATCGCCAATGCCCGCATCGAATTCGAGAACGGCTGCGTGGCCAACCTCAGCGCCTCGCGCATGAGCCTGAAAAAGAACCGCGAGATCCGCGTGTTTCAGGACAACGCTTACCTCTCGCTGGATTTCATGAACCAGAAGGGCCACCTCGTGAAGAAGAGCGATGTGATCGCCTATGGCCTGAAGGTGAAGGTCGGTCTCGCGAAGCCCGGCGACGCGAGCGAGATTCCCGTCGGCGAGATTCCGATCGAGAAGGACGAGCCGCTGAAGCTGGAGTTGCAGCACTTCACGGAGAGCGTGGCGGAGCTGAAGCAGCCGAAGGTCGGCGCGACGCTGGGCAAGACTGCGCTCGAGGTGGCGATCCAGATCTCGGAGCAGATCAAGGCGGCGAAACGCTGAGCCCGCGGAGATGGCTGAGGCGCTTCCATTTCGTTTCGACGCCCCCGCGAGCGGGCGCGTGGATTTGCTCGTGATCGCCGGCGAGCATTCGGGCGACGAGCACGCGGCGCGGATGGTCGCGGACCTGCGCGTGAAGCGGCCGGGCTTGGCGGTGTGCGCGCTGGGCGGAAAACACCTCGCGGCTGCGGGCGCGCAGCTGTTGCACGATCTCACGGCGTCGTCGGTCGTGGGGTTGGTCGAGGTCCTGAAGAGCTACTCGTTCTTCAAAACGCTCTTCGACGAGACACTTCGCTGGATCGCCGAGCACAAGCCGCGCGCGGTATGTTTCGTCGACTATCCCGGCATGAATCTGCGGCTGGCGGCGGCGCTGAACGAGCGCGGGCTGGCGTCGAAGGCGGGCGGGCCGGTGAAGCTGCTTTTCTACATCTCGCCGCAAATCTGGGCGTGGAAGGCGAAGCGGCGTTTCAAGATGGCGAAGCATCTCGACGCGCTCGCGTGCATTTTCCCCTTTGAGGTCGGGTGCTACGCCGACACTTCGCTCGAGGTGGAGTTCGTGGGGCATCCGTTTCTCGCGGACGACTACGAGGCGCCGGTGCGCTACGATCCGGCGGCGCCGGTGCTGCTGTTGCCCGGCAGCCGCAAGCAGGCGGTGGGGCGGATCTGGCCGGTGCTACGCGACGGGCATGTCGCCTACGGGAAACGTCCGGCGCGGGTGATTTATCCGAGCACGGCGATTCGTGAGGTAATCGAGCAGGGCGGGGTGCCGGCCGGCGTGGAGTTGGTGCAAAACGCGGGCGAGCCGGTGGCGGCGTCGGCGGTGCTGACTTCGAGCGGAACGATGTCGCTGCACTGCGCCATCGCCGGGCTGCCGGGCGCGATCGCGTATCGGGCGAATCCGCTGACCTATCTGCTCGGTCGAATGCTGGTGAAGATCCCGTATCTCGGGATCAACAACCTGCTGCTGAAGGAGCCGATGTATCCGGAGTATTTGCAGGGCGCGGCGTCGCCGCAGGCGCTTGCGGCGGAGCTTCGTAGTTGCTTGGAGACTACGGAGCGGGTGGAAAAAACGCGCGGGCAGGCCGAGGCGTTGAAGGCGATCTTGCGCCAGCCGGCGAGCGGCACGGTGGCTGATTGGGCGATCCGGCGTGGTGGGTTGTAGGCGGTCCGCTAGCGGGCGCTTCCGAGGCGGCGCCGGCGGAGCGGGCGGCCTACGGGTTGGAGGCGGGAGCCGCGGGCGGAGCGGGCTCGGAATCGATCACGACCTCGTCGCCGATACCTGGGCGGCCGGAAACGAGGTAGGCGCCGAGGGTCCGGTTGTTGCGGTAAGGGGCGGTGCGGAGACGCGCAGTAGGTTCGAGCGTGTCGAGTTTGCGCGCGATAAGCGATGTGCCCTCGGCAGGGGCCGCGGAACGGAACTGCGGGACGAACTCGATCACCGCGGTGGAATCGTCGGGATCGTAGCTGTAGATCCGTCCGATCTCGACGTGTTTGGGGGCGACGAGGACGGGTTCGGGCGCTGGGGCCGGGTTATTTTGTGGCCCCCCGGCGCAGCCCGAGCGCTGGCGCGCGCCGGACGGCAGGTGCGCGACTTAAAAAAAAAACGCCCCGGTCGCGGGACTGTGGCGACGGCGGGGCGAGGACATGGCGAGGAAGGTGATGAAACGCGCGCAGGCGAGACGCCTGCGCGTCACACGGGCGGGATGCCCGTGCCACAATATCACATCTTCGGGAAGACGGGTTTGTTGGCCTGGACCTGCTTGATGAGGTTTTGCGCGTTGTCGGGCTGCTCGGCGTCGAAGAAGCCGGTGAGCTGGCGGAGGCGCGTCGGGTGGCGCATTTTGCGCAGGGCCTTGGCCTCGATTTGGCGGATGCGTTCGCGGGTGACCTTGAACTGCTTGCCGACCTCTTCGAGCGTGCGGCTGTAGCCGTCCACGAGGCCGAAGCGGAGGGAGAGCACGCGGCGCTCGCGCTCGGTGAGGGAGTCGAGGACGTCGACGATCTTTTCGCGGAGGAGCGAGTAGGCCGTCATGTCGTAGGGGTTCTCGGCGCTCTTGTCCTCGATGAAGTCGCCGAAGCTGGTGTCGTCGCCGTCGCCGACGGGACTTTGCAGGGAGATGGGCTGCTGGGCCATCTTCATGATCTGCTGAACGCGCTCGACGGGGAGATTCATCTCGTCGGCGACTTCCTCGGGGCTCGGCTCGTGGCCGAATTCCTGGAGGAGCTGCTTCTGGACCTGCATCACCTTGTTCAGCGTCTCGATCATGTGGACCGGGATGCGGATGGTGCGGGCCTGATCGGCGATGGAGCGGGTGATGGCCTGGCGGATCCACCACGTGGCGTAGGTGGAGAACTTGTAGCCGCGGCGATACTCGAACTTCTCGACGGCCTTCATGAGGCCCATGTTGCCCTCCTGGATGAGGTCGAGGAAGGAGAGGCCGCGGTTGGTGTATTTCTTCGCGATCGAGATCACGAGGCGGAGGTTGGCCTCGACCATCTCGGTCTTGGCCTTGTGGGCCTCGCGGACGTGGACGTTGGTCTGGCGGACGACGTCGAGGAAGCGGACGGGCTCGATGCGCCACTCGGCCTCGATCTGCTTGAGGCGGGCGTTGATCGCCTTGGTGTCGATGGCGGCGTCCTTCTTGGTCTTGGGGTGCTTGGCGCGCTCGATCTGGCCTTGCAGGGCCTCGATCTCGCTGAGCACGGGCTGGAGGGTTTCCAGCCACTCCTCGAAGACCTTCAGCTTGAAGAAATACTTGGAGAAATTGGTGCGAAGGGTGGCTTCGCGTTTCGAGTGCTTGGAAAGCACCTTCTTCCGGTCGGCGTCGTTTTTGGCTTTCTGATACTCGTCCCAGGACTCGGCGACGGACTCCTCGTTTTTGACCGTGGTCTCGACGAGCTTGGGCAGGTTTTTGAAGTAGGCGTCGCGGCTCTCGATCTTCTTGTCGATGACGATGCGGTCGAAGCGTTCGGTGCGGTCGATGAGCTTCTGGCCGAGGCCGGCGATGTATTTGCCGACGATGGCGACCTCGAAGAGCACCTCCTGGGCGGTGAGCTCGGCGGTCTCGATGCGTTTGGAAATTTCGACTTCCTGCTCGCGGGTCAGCAGAGGGACCTGGCCCATCTGCTTGAGATACATGCGGACCGGGTCGTCGAGGATGTCGTTCTGCGAGGAACGGGTCTCGTCTTCCTCTTCCTTGGTCTGGCGCTGCTTGAACTCCTCGACCTGCTCGGGCTCGAGGATCTCGATCTCGAGGTTTTGAAGGATGGAGAGGACGTTATCGATCTCCTCCTGGTTTTCGACGGAGTCGGGGAGGGCCTCGTTGATGTCGTCGAAGGTAAGGTAACCCTGCTCCTTGGACTGGCGGATGAGCGCGCGAATCTTGTCGTTGATGCCTCCGGGCGGGAGGTTGTCCGCGGGATTGTCTGAGGCGCCGAATTCGGCCCCTCCTTGGGTGGTCTCGATGGCGGCCTCGACGGCGTCGGAATGGGTATCGGCGGAGGCGGACTTGGCTTTGCGCGGCATGAGTGGTGACAGGGACTAGGGCGAAAAGGGAAGCGGACGGAAAGTGGCGAAAAGGGAAAACGCTATCAGGCGACCGCGGCGAGCGCAAGGGGCGAGCGTAGGAGGCGTTGAAGCTCGGAGCGTTCTTTTAGCAAGGCGATTGCGTCAATCGTGTTGTCGGTGGAGGCTTGGGCGAGCAGGAGGTCGATTTGGCGCAGCCTGGGCATGAGGCTACGGTCGCGCAGGCGTTTCAGGCCTTCTAGCGCGACTTTGGAGGGATCGTCGATCAAGGGCGTTTCGAAGAGCAGGGAGGCGACCAAGGCGCGCTCGGCGTCGGTTTCGAGGAGCCCGTCGAGGTGATCGCGGCCTGGCCATTCGCCGTGAAGCAGTTCGGCGAGGAAGCGATTGAGCAGGGCTCCGGAGGGCAGGCGGTCGTCGATCCATTCGTGCGGGCAGGCGGCGGCGAGAGATCTGCCCAGCGACGGATCGAAATGGAGGACGAGGAGGAGGAGGTCTCGCTCGGGAGCGGTGGGGTCGTCCGCGGCTGGAGCGGGGGCCGCCGTCATGGCGGACGGGGATGGAGCTGAATGTGCGGCGGGGTCGGAACTAACGGTGGTGTTGGCTGGAGCGTGCGAAGCCTGGGCCTCGGCGCGGCCGCCTTTGGCGATGAACTGGGCGAAGTCCCGCTCGAAGACGTCGGGCGTGACCTGGAGCGCCCCAAGCGCGGGGGCGATTTCGCCGAGGAGGCGGCGGCGCATGAGCTCCGACTCGGCGGAGGCTATGACGGAGTAGATCTCGCGGACGGCGGCCTGCGTGCGCTCCGGAGTGGCGGTGCGGGAATCGGGCAACACATAGCGACGCATGAACTGCATGCCGCCGAAGGCGCCGCGTTTGACCTCTTCGTAGCCGGCGAGGCCTTTTTCGAGGAAGAGCAGATCGGGGTCGACTTTGCCGGCGCCGGCGAGGGTGAGGAAACGCACCTCGATGCCGGTCTTGAGGGCGAGCGGCAGCAGGCGACGCGCGGCTTTCTGGCCGGCGCTGTCGCTGTCGAAGAAGCACTCGAGCTCCGAGTGGTAGCGGCGCATCAGGATGAGTTGCTCTTCCGTGATGGAGGTTCCCTGCGGAGCGATGGCTGTTTTCAGGCCGACAGACCAACAGCGGAGGGCGTCGAGCTGGCCTTCGACGAGGACGAAGGGCTTGTCGTCGCCGACGTGGGCGCGGGCGCGGTCGAGGTTGAAGAGGAGATGGGTCTTGGAAAAAATCGGCGTCGCGGGCGAGTTGACGTATTTCGCCTCGTGGGAGTTGTCGTCCTCGGGGGTAAGATCGGTCTGGCGAGCGGTGAACGCCACCACGCGGCCTTGATGGTCGCGGATCGGAATCATCAGGCGACCGCGAAAGCGCGGCTTGAGCGCGCCGATAGTGAGGAGTTGCTCTTTGTAGATGTAGAAGAGCCCGCATTCGCGAATGGCGTTCTCCGAAAATTTCTTTCGCATCACCGCCGCGCCGAGGCCGGAGCCGGTCGGGTCGGCGAGGCCGATCTTGAACTCGTCGGCGAGCTCGGGCGTGAAGCGGCGTTTCTTGATCCAGTAGTCTCGCATCCACGCGCCGTGCTCGCTGTTGGCCTTGAAGGCCTGATGGAAGTGCTCGGTGGCGAATTCGTGCAGATCGAAGAGTTCTTGGCGGAGCGAGCGCTCCTCGCGGGACGGGCCGCCGCCGCCTTCCTCGTATTCGAGCGCGACGTTGAAGCGCTGCGCCAGCGCCTCGACGGATTCGGTGAAGTTCAGCCCCTCGGTTTCCTGGACAAAGCTGAAGATGTCGCCGGATTTTCCGCAGCCGAAGCACTTGTAGAAGCCCTTGGCGGAATCGAAATGGAACGACGGGGTCTTTTCCTGGTGAAAGGGGCAGAGCGCCTTGAATCGATTGCCGCCGGCGCGACGCGGGGTGGCCACGCGCGAAATGACGTCCACGATGTTGATGCGCAGTTTGAGGTCTTGTTTGCAGCTTTCCTTGAGGCGCGGCATCGAGCGGGACGGGGTTGCACTTTCGGCTCGGGGGCTGCTCTGTCAAGGGTTCCGCCCGATGTCCTTCCGAGCTCTCTTTTCCTGCGTGGTTTCCTTCGCGTGCGCCGTCCTCGGCGCCCGTGCCGACGGCGGCGCCGCCGCGTCGGCTCCGGGCGGGGCCTTGCCCTCGGCGCTTTGGGAGGTGCGTTTGCCGGCCGAGGCGTCGGGGCGCGACGCCTCGATGGCGAGTCCCGATCGCTATGCCGGCGGCGTGGAGGCCTTGCTGCGGGCTTTTGAGGAAAAAGTCGGGCGCCGGCTGACTCCGGGCGAGAAGGGCAAGGTCGGCCTGAAAATCTATGCCGAGTCCGGGCCGGGCCTCGCGACGCCGCAGCCGCTCGTGCGCGCCGTGATCGAGGCGCTCATGCGGCGCGGCTACACCCGGGAGAATATTTTCCTCGTCGGGCTCAACCAGCTGCGCCTGCGCCTCACAGGCTACCTGCCGACCGACCCGCGGCTGACGCCTCCCTTCGCGGGGCATCCCTTTTTCGTGCTCGAATCTGGCCGCTACTACGACCCGATCTGGTTCTACGACAGTCCGCTTCCTTCGCGTTTCGACCCGATTCTTTCCGGCCGGCAGGACAAGGCCCCGAACTTCGATCTTGATAGGCTCGGTCTCGCGGCGATCGATCCGATGGCGAAAGTCGACGCCGAGGCGGACCGCAAAAGCTTCCTCGCGACCCCGCTCTTTCTCGACGCCGATTTCTGGATCAACCTGCCGGTCTACACCGACCACGAATCGCTCGGGGTGAACGGCGCGCTTGCCAACGCCACCCTCTGGAACGCGTCCAACACCTCGCGGTTTTTCCGCAGCACGCGCAGCGCCCCGGCCGCGGTCGCCGAAATGGCGGCGATCCCCGAGCTGCGGCAGACCTGGGCCTTCACCCGGACCTCGCTCGAACGCTGGCAATTCGTCGGGGGCCCGGCCTTCAATGCCTCCTACGCCCGGGGCGAGCCGCGCCTCTGGCTCGGGACCGATCCGGTGCGCATGGACGCCATCATGTTGCAGCGTATCAACGCCGCGCGAAAGGAGACGGGCTTCCAGCCGATCTCGGAGGATATTCGCACCTTGGAGTTTGCCGAGACGCTCGGCGTGGGGCGCCGTTCGGGCGCCGACCCGGTGGCGGTTCCGCCGGTCGACCTGAAATGACGGCGCGCTTCGAGTAAAAACACCTTGCCCGGCGCCCGCTGGCCTTGTCCCTTTGGCGCTTCGTCTTTGCCCGCATGAATTCCGTTTCCGACTTCGCGCCGCTCCTTATCCAGCTCATTTTGGCCACCGGTCTCGCCGGAGGCATCGTCGGCGCGAGCCATGTGCTCGGTCAGCGCGCGCGCAAGAAGAACGCCATCACCGACACCGCCTACGAGTGCGGCGTGAAGCCCGAGGGCGGCCCGCATACGCGCTTCTCGGTGAAGTTCTACGTCACCGCGATGCTCTTCATCCTTTTCGATATCGAGGTGGTTTTCCTGATTCCCTGGTCCTTCATCTACCGCGACTTCCTCGCGAACCATATCTCGATTCTCGCCCCCATCGGTTTCTTCTTCGGCGTGCTCGTCCTCGGCCTCGTCTACGAGATCAAGAAGGGCGCCCTCGAGTGGGAGAAGTAAGCCAGGCAGGATCAAATCGACCACGGATGGCGCGGATCAACACGGGTGAAAAATCCGTCTGATCCGTGACAATCCGAGAACTCCGTGGTTAACCTGTTTGTCTCGGAGCCCTTGCCCCATGCGTCTTGAGCGCCACATCGCCCGCAATCGAATCGTCGAGCTGCAATCGACGGATCTGAAGGGCGCGCTGGGCGAATTGCTCGACAACGCCTCCGCCTGTTTCCCCGACCTGAAGCGCGACTCGCTCCTGCGCAGCCTCCTCCAGCGCGAGAGCACGATGACGACCTACCTGGGCAACGGCGTCGCCTTGCCTCACGTGCGGGTGAAGATGCCCCGGCGCTACGTCCTCGTCATCGGCCGCAGCCGTGACGGCATCGTGCACGAGGGCACGCTCGAAGGCGACCGCGCCCACCTGATCATCCTCCTGCTCGCCGACGACCGCGCCCGCGATTACCTGCAAGTGCTCGCGACCGTGGCGCGGCTGGTGAAGGAGCCTGAACTCGTCGCGAGCTTGGTCGGCGCGCAGGCGACCTGCGAATAGGTGGGCTTCCGCAGCGCCGCCGCCGCGTCCATGCGCGAGACCAGGGCCGGCATGTCGCCATGCTCGGCCGCGACCAGCTCTATGCGCGCGGGGTCCACGCCGCTC
>CBIHRE010000131.1:0-11016 GCA_966212385.1 uncultured Akkermansia sp.
CCCGCGGCGGCCGCGGCGGCGTCGTCCGTCACGACACCAACCTCAACGACTCCGGTCCCGGCAGCCTTCGCGACGCGGTCCTTGGCGACTATGGCCCTCGCACCATCGTCTTCGACGTCGCCGGCCTCATCGCGCTCGACTCGGACATCACGATCAGCAGCGCCCAGCCCTACATCACCATCGCCGGCCAGACCGCCCCCGGTTAGGGTATGGGCATCCCGCGCATTCCGCTCTCCTTGCGCGGCGCAGGCGACTTCGTTTGCCGCTACGGGGGCCTCCTGGTGGCAATGCAAAACGGCGAGACCCAGAACGCCACCGGCATGGCCGGCGTGAACCACTGCATCATGGATCACGTCACCGCCGGCTGGGGCATCGACGAAGGCCTCAGCACCCGCAGCGGTAAAAATCTCACCTTCCAGCGCTGCTCGCTTTCCGAGGCGCTCAACGTCGCCGGCCACCAAAATTACGACCCCGGCACCGCCCACGGCTACGCCGCCTCCGTCGGCGGCGACATCGCCTCCCTTCACCATAATCTCCTCGCCCACAACGAAGGTCGCAACTGGTCCATGGCCGGCGGCCTCGACACCTCCGGCAACTACGCCGGCAAACTCGATATCTTCAACAACGTCGTCTACAACTGGGGCGGCCGCACGACCGACGGCGGAGCCAACCAGGTCAACTTCGTCAACAACTACTACAAGCGCGGCCCGGTCAACGGCATCACCACGCTCCTCAATCCCCAATACGGCAACTTCCCCGGCAAGCAGCAGTATTACATGGCCGGCAACATCCTCCTGAACGGCTCCACCACCGTGACCAATCAGGCATCCCTCCTCTCCATCGGAACCGAGAGCGGAGGCGTTCTCCCGCAAAATTCCAATCCACCCTACAGCGCCACGGTCAGCTCGCCGTTTTTCCCATCCTACGCGACGATTCACACCGCGACGAACGCCTACAAACAGGTCCTGTCCGACGTCGGCTGCAACCAGCCCATGATCGACAACCACGACACCCGCGTGATCAACGAGACCCTCAACGGAACCTACTCCGTCACCGGCAGCGTCAGCGGCAAAAAAGGCCTCCCCGACACCACCGCCGACCTCGGCGGCTGGGAAAACTACGGCAACGACGTCCGCCCCGCCGGCTGGGACACCGATGGCGACGGCATGCCCGACTGGTGGGAGAACATCAAGGGCTTCAATCCCAACTCCACCGCCGGCACCTTCGCCGAGTCCAACGCCGACCCCGATGGCGACGGCTACACCAACCTCGAGGATTACCTCAACTGGCTCGCCGGGCCCAACGTCTCCTGCGCCACCGGCGCTTCCGTAGACATCGACCTCCAGGCCCTCAGCATCGGCTACTCCAAGACCACGCCCTCTTACGCGCTGAGCTCCCCCTCCGGCGGCGCCGTCTCCCTTGTGAGCAACCGCTACGCCCGCTTCACCCCCTCCGGCTCGACCAACGCGCTCGGCAAATTCACCTTCACCGTCACCGACTCCGCCGGCGACACCATGACCCGCACGGTCAACGTCCGCGTCACCGCCACCGTCGCTCTCCCCTCGCTCTCCATCGCCGCCACCGACGCGTCCGCCGGTGAATCCGGCGCGGATCAGCAGCTCGCCTTCACGATCACCCGCGCGGGCGACACCTCTGACGCGCTCACCGTCCCGCTCACCGCCTCCGGCAGCGCCACCGCCGGCCTCGATTACTCGGGCTTCTCCGGCTCCGTCTCCTTCCCCGCCGGGCAGTCGTCCTTGCTTGTCCCGCTGACCGTCCTCGCCGACTCGCTCGCCGAAGGCTCCGAAAGCCTGACACTCACGCTCGGCGCAGGCTCCGGATTTACCCTTGGCAGCCCATCGTCCGCGTCCGCGACCATCGCCGACACACCCGCCCAGGCCTACTTCTTCTCCACCGTTTCCGACGCGTCCAAACGAGGCCCTTCCGACGATCCCGACGGCGACGGCACGCCCAACTTGGTCGAGTATTTCGTGGGCTCCGATCCCGCCGTCTTGTCGACGCCAAATCCGGTCTCCATCTCCTCCGCCTCCCTCGACTCCGGCTCCTTCAAGGTCCGCTTCCCCCGCGCCAAAAACCGCTCCGACGTCTCCGGCGCCCTCCAGTGGTCCACCGACCTTTCCACCTGGTTCTCCGGCGGTCAAAGCGACGGCGTCCGCACCGTCACCTTTTCCGAGGCGGTCGTCTCTCCCTCCGGAGAAAACCCGGAAACGGTCGAGGCCACGGCCACCGTCTCCGGCGCCTCTGCACCGCGGATCTTCGTTCGCCTGTCCGTCCAGTAATCGGCCCCCAGCCATGCCCCGTTCTCTCTCTCGCTTCCGGCAAGCGTATCCCTTCTCGCGCCGGCTCGCCTCGATCGCGTCCCTTTTCTCGCTCGCCGTCGCCGCGCGCGCCCAGATCCCCGCCTTCCCCGGCGCGGAGGGCTTCGGCGCCTACGCCACCGGCGGCCGCGGAGGCGACGTCTACACCGTCACCAACCTCGCCAGCTCCGGCGCCGGCTCGCTCAACTACGGTATCCAAAATGCCCCGACGAGCGGTCGCACCATCGTCTTCGCGGTGAGCGGCTACATCCCGATCACGAACAACAGCGACACCGGCGACAAGACAGTCCGCCTCGTCCAGAGCAAGATCACCATCGCCGGCCAGACCGCCCCCGGCGACGGCATCGGCCTCAAGGACGGCCGCATCCTCCTCACCGGCAACAACCAGGTGCTCCGCTTCCTTCGCATCCGCCACGGCAAATACGGCGGCGCCGGCGACTGCCTCAACCTCGATAGCAGCGCGACCAACAGCATCGTCGACCACGTCTCGCTGATGTTCAGCACCGACGAGAACATCTCCTTTTTCAACAGCTCGCTCGACAACTTCACCATGCAGTATTCGACGAGCGCCTGGGGCATGGAGCGCCACAACGCCGGCGGCCTCTGGGACCTCCAGGACGGCTCCTGCCACCACTCGCTCTGGGCCCACCATCGCACCCGCAATCCCAAGGCCCGCCCCAACGGCCTCCTCGAGTGGATCAACAACGTCACCTTCCACTGGCGCAACGAGGGCTTCATCATGGGCGACTCCCAGTCCAACGTGAACTGGAAGGCCAACGTCCGCGGCTGCTACTTCCTTTCCATCCCCGACCATCAGGTCGGCGTCGACAACACCGCTCTCTCCAAGGCCCGCATCGGCGACAACGGCCTCCCCAACTTCGGTCTCTACCTCGACAACTGCCTCCACGATTCGAACAACAACGGCCTCGTCGACGGCACCGACAAGGGCTACTCGATCGTCGCCGGCCAACCCTACCCGGCCGCCGGCACCACCCCGGGCACCGTCAGCTACAACAAGTCGGCGACGCCCTACGCCGGGGCCACCGGCAGCGCCACCGTCAACATCGACCCGCCCCTCGTCGCCTACAAAAAAGTTCTCTCCAACTCCGGCCCGCTTCGCCTCGACGCCGCCTACGCGGGCGCCCTCCGCGACGAACTCGACTCGCTGCTCATGACCAGCGTCGAAAACCAGCAGAGCATCCTCGTCGCCAAGGATTCCCCGCTCGACGCCAACGACATCCCGTCCTCCGGCGAGGCGCTCCTCGCCCAAGCTCCCTACAACATCACCAACGGCGGCTTCGGCACCCTTAATTCCACCACCGCCCCCGCCGACGCCGATCTCGACGGCATGCCCAACTACTGGGAAAGCGCCCTCGGCTGGAACGGCTCCGTGCAAGACCACAACACCGCCCTCGCCAGCTCCGGCGGTATCGTCTCCGGCACTACGTTTTTCCCGGCCAACACCCCCGCCGGCTACACCCGCCTCGAGGAGTATCTCCACTTCAGGGCCATCCCCCACGCCGCCATCAACCGCAACAGCTCCGGCACGCCCTCCACGCTCACCGTCGACCTCCGCCGTTACGTCCGCGGCTTCCTGAAGGCCCCCGTCACCTTCGCCTTCTCCGGCATCAGCAACGGCTCCGTCTCCCTCCAGCCCGACGGCTACACCGCCGTCTTCACGCCCACGCTCGACTACTCCGGCCGCGCCCGCTTCGACTTCACCGTCACCGACGGCGACGGCAGCTCCTGGAAACAAACCTTCGGCGTGCTCGTGAAAGCCGCCGCGATCCCGCCCTCGGTGCCCGGCGGCCTCACGGCCGGCACCGGCAACTCCCAGATCTCGCTCTCCTGGAGCGCCGCGTCCGGCGCCACCACCTACAAGGTCAAACGCGCCACCGTCTCCGGCGGCCCCTACTCCACCATCTCCTCGCCCTCCGGCGTCACCTTCACCGACACCGGCCTCACCAACGGCACGACCTACTACTACGTCGTCTCCGCGGTGAACGAGAACGGCGAAAGCGCCAACTCCGCCCAGGTCGCGGCCGCGCCCAACGCCAGCCTCCCCTACACCGTCCAGGCCGAGTCGGGCACGATCACGAACGGCACCTTCGACAGCAACAACGCCGGGTTCAACGGCACAGGCTTCGCCAACCTCGCCGTCACCGGCGGCGTGCTCCAGTTCACCAACCTCAACGGCGGCTCCGGCGGCGCGGCCACGCTCGTCATTCGCTTCGCCCTCGGCAACACGGCTCGGACGGGAAACCTGGTCGTCAACGGCGTCACCCAGTCGATCACCTTCCCGAGCACCAGCGCTTGGACGACATGGACCACCCTGACGCTCTCCGTGCCGTTCAACGCCGGCTCGACCAACACCCTTCGCTTCGAGTCCACCGGCGCGGACCTCGCCAACATCGACGAGTTCACCATCACCCCCGCGTCCCTGCCGGTCGTCACCATCGCCGTCACCGACGCCTCCGCCGGCGAATCCGGCGCCGACCAGCAGCTCCAGTTCACGCTCACCCGAACCGGCGCCACGACCTCCGCGCTCGTTGTCCCTCTCACCGCCTCCGGCAGCGCCTCCGACGGCGTCGACTACTCCGGCTTCTCCAGCTCCGTCACCATCTCCGCCGGCCAGGCCAGCGCCAGCCTTCCGCTCACCGTCCTCGCCGACGATGACGCCGAAGGCGCGGAGTCCGTCACCCTCACGCTCGGGGCAAGCGCCAGCTTCACCGCCGGCTCCCCCGCCTCCGCCACCGCAAGCATCGCCGACAAACCCTCCCAAGCCTACTACGTCGCCGCCATCGCCGATCCCGCCAAACGCGGCCCGACCGACGACCCCGACGGCGACGGCACGCCCAACCTCCTCGAATACTTCGCCGGCTCCGATCCCGCCTCCGGCTCCAACGGAAGCACGCTCTCCGTCCCCGCCGCCTCTGCGGCGGCAAACACCTTCAAGGTCCGCTTCCCTCGCGCCTTGAGCCGCGTCGACGTCACCGGCTCGCTCCAGTGGTCCTCGGACCTCTCCACCTGGCGCTCCGGCGGCCAAAGCGACGGCGTCCGCACCGTCACTTTTTCCGAAGCGGTCGTCTCCGCCCCCGGCGCGGATCCCGAAACCGTCGAAGTCACCGCCACGATTTCAGGCGCCGGCGGCGATACCTCGCGCGTTTTTGTTCGTCTCTCCGTGCAGTAAGGGCGGCGGCTTCGGCCGCCCGCCTTCTTCACATCCCCGCCCCTTCACAGCTTCCTAGCCCTCCCACCCCTCGGCTCCTCGGATTACGCAACCCCATAGGTTACGCAATCCGGGTTCCATTCGGGTCTCCCACTCATGCATTTGCATTCCCTCCCCTGTTCCGCGCGCAAACTGCTGCTCGCCCTGCTTGCGCTCTCTTCCGCGTCCTTCGCCGACGCCGAGCCGCTCAAGGTGCGCGTCTTGGCCAAGAACGATCGCAAGACCCTCCAGGCTCCGGGCTTTGAGAACTGGCACTGGACGGCCGAAACTCCCTCGACCCGCTATGGCGACCTGACCCTCAAACTCACCGGCGGCGACGCCCCGCTGAACGAGGCCCTGCGCAAGGCGCTGCTGGAATCCGGTCTGCACATGGGCGTCGCCGGCCTCGTCCCCGCCGACGGCAAATCCGGCGGTAAAATCGTCCTGACCATCAGCGGACTTTCGCCCGGCCCCCACACCGTCGCCACCTACCACCACGAGATCCGCGACAAGGTCGTCTCCGACTACCAGATCTCCGTGGACGGAAAGGTCGCCGTGGAAAAATTCACCCCCTCGCGCGAGGCGACCAGCGACTACGACCTCGCCTCCGCCTACCTCGCCGTGAACGCGGTCGCCGGCCACGACGTGACCATCGAGTTCAAACCCCTCAAAGCCGGCGCCAGCGCCATCATCAACGGCATCGAGATCGACACCGTAAACCCGCGCGCCAAAGCCACCAAGCCCGTCCCCGCCAACGACGACGAACACGTCGACCCGGCCTCCAAGTTGTCCTGGACCGCACCTGCCACCGCCAAGGGCCACCACCTCTACTTCGGCACCGATCGCGACGCCGTCGAGGCCGCCACGCCGCAATCGGCCGAGTTCAAGGGCGCCCTCGCCGCGTCCGTCTCGAGCGTCACGATGCCCGCGCTCGACCACATGAAGACCTACTACTGGCGCGTCGACGAACTCGGCGGCGCCGACGGCAAAACCGCCGTGAAAGGCGAAGTCTGGCGCTTCCGCGGCCGCTTCCTCGCCTTCCCCACCGCCGAGGGATACGGACGCTTTGCCCGCGGCGGACGCGGCGGACGCGTGATCGAGGTCACCAACCTCGAGGACAACGAAGCCGACCAGCCGCTCATCCCCGGCAGCTACCGCGCCGCGATCGAGGCCGAGGGCCCGCGCACCGTGGTCTTCCGCGTTTCCGGACTCATCAAGCTCAAGCGTGCCTGCATCATTCGCAACGGCTACATCACCATCGCCGGCCAGACCGCGCCGGGCGACGGCATCTGCCTCGCCAATTACTCGGCCGGCATGGGCACGAACGACGCCATCGTGCGCTACCTGCGCGTGCGCGTCGGCGACGTGGCGAAAAAAGCCATGGACGGCATGGGCCTCGGCAATTCCGACGACAGCATCATCGACCACTGCACCATCAGCTGGGCGATGGACGAAGGCACCAGCAGCCGCGGCGGCCACAACATCACCTTCCAGTGGAACATCATCTCCGAGATGCTCCAGCACGGTTACCACTACAACGGCGCCGACCGCACCAAGCTCGAGATCCACGCCTTCGCCGGCAGCATCAGCGGCGACATCGGCAGCTATCATCACAATCTCCTCGCCCACTGCACCGACCGCAATTGGTCGCTCGCCGGCGGCCTCGACCAAGCCGGGAAATACGCCGGTCGCCTCGATATCCGAAACAACGTCGTCTACAACTGGACCGGCCGCACCACCGACGGCGGCGTGAAGGACCTTGTTTACGTCAACAACTACTACAAGCCCTACCCCAAGCAGCCCAAGTTCGCGGATTGGTTGCTGAAGCTCGACAAGATCAACCCGGAGTGGGGCAAGGAGCGCGTCTACATGGCCGGAAACATCATGGAGGGCTTCGACTACGATAAGGACAACTGGAAGGGTTTCCAAAACGGCAAGGAAGTGATGGAGCAGGTGCGCGTCGACACGCCGCTCTGGCCCTCCTACGTGAAGGACGAGACCGCAAAGGACGCCTACAAACGCGTCCTCGCCGGCGCCGGCGCCTCCCTGCCCAAGCGCGACGTGATCGACACCCGCACCGTCGAGGAAGTGCGCAACGGCACCGTGCACTACACCGGCACCAAGGCCGCCGAGTGGGCCAAGGACAAGGGCCACAAAAACAATCCCAACGTCCCCGGCATCATCGACGAACCCACCGACGTGAAGGATGCCGCGGGCTCCCCGAATTTCCCCTGGCCCCACTACAAGACCTACGACGTGCCCGCCGACGCCGATCACGACGGCATGCCCGACAAGTGGGAGCTCGCCCACGGCCTGAATCCCAAAGACCCCGAGGATCGCAACGGCGACCTCAACGGCGACGGCTACACGAATCTGGAAAAATACCTCAACTCCCTCACCGGCGAATACACGCTTGCGAAGAAGGGGTGAGCTAACCGAGGCCGGTTGAATTCAAGAGCGCGACATGGGGCGGGACCGCCGGTCCCGCCCCTATTATTTCGACAACCTGCGAAACGGCGTCGAGCCGGGCTCCCTACTGGATCGCCCCTGTAAAATCCGTAAAAACGTATGCGCGATAAAAAGCGTGTATGCCGGGATCCTCAGATTTTCACTCGTGCGCAAAGTCCCGCGCGGCGGCTCTCGTGCGCAACAATGGCATTAAACTTCCCGGCGACTTTTTCTAAGGCCCCTGCGGAGGTCGGGAAACCCCACCCCGAACATGCCTACTCCCGCCCCCTCGTCTTGGGGACGCCGGGCTCGCGCCACCCTTGCGCGCAGCTGCGTCCTTCTGGCCCTTGGTTCCGTCGTGGCTCTCGCCGCGCCTCTGAAAGTCGATATCAACAACACCGGCCGTCCGCTCACCGAAGGCCTCGATCCTGACTATACGCCGTGGACGAGCGACACGACCGTGTTCCCCAGCTCCGCCACCTTTGGCGGCGTCACCATCACCTTCGCCCGCGCCGGCTCCGTCGGCACCGGCCTGCAAACCGGCTACTGGAAAGAGGGCATCCAAAGCACGTCCTACAACGTCAAGCTCACCGGTGACGGCCTCAAGGTCGCCGATGGCGAAGCCGGCGGTCAGATCGAGATGCGCATCGCCGGCCTCTCCGCCGGCGCGCACACGCTCCTCCTGCATCTCAACAGTTGGGATGGCGTCACCAGCATCGCCCCGGTCGACATCCTCGTGAACGGCACCCAAGTGGTGAACAACCTCGCCGTCTCCGTCCGCGTCACCGACAACAACCTCGCGACCAGCGCCTACCTCAACCTCACCGCCGTGTCCGGCCAGGACGTCGTCGTGTTGATCAAGGCCGACACCGCCGGCTCCCAGACCAGCAAAAATGTTCACCTGAACGGCTTCGAAATCGATACGCCCAACGCCAAGGCGCAGGCCAACAATCCCGTCCCCGCCAACGCCGACGAGCACGTCAACGCCGACACCGGCTCGGCCACCCTTTCGTGGGGCACCGCCGTCCTCGGCGCCGCCTCCCACAACGTCTACTTCGGCACCAGCCAGAGCGCGGTCACCAACGCCACCACCGCCTCCGCCGAATATAAGGGCAACCGCACCACCAACAGCTACGCCGTCAGCGGCCTCAGCCCGCATCTCACCTACTACTGGCGCGTCGACGAGGTCGCCTCCGGCGGCGGTATCACAAAAGGCGATACATGGATGTTCCGCGTCCGCCGCCTCGCCTTCCCCGGCGCCGAGGGCTACGGCCGCTTCGCCCGCGGCGGTCGCGGCGGTGTCGTCGTGAAGGTCACCAACCTCAACGACTCCGGCGCCGGCAGCCTCCGCAACGCCATCGAGAACGTCTCCGGCCCCCGCACCATCGTCTTCGACGTCGGCGGCCTCATCACGCTCAACGACGACATCATCATCGACGGCACCATGCCCGGCATCACCATCGCCGGCCAGACCGCTCCCGGAAAAGGCATCTGCATCAAGCGCCAGCAATTCGCCATGAGCGGCGCGCGCGACGTCATCTTCCGCTACCTGCGCCTCCTCGTCGGCAAGGAGTCCGGCGAGACCCAGAACGCCACCGGCATGGCCGGCGTCGACCACTGCATCATGGACCACGTCTCCGCCGGCTGGGGCATCGACGAAGGCCTCAGCACCCGTGGCGGCAAGAATCTCACCTTCCAGCGCAACTCCCTCTCCGAGGCGCTCAACGTCGCCGGCCACCAGAACTACCCCGCCGGCACGGCCCACGGCTACGCCGCATCCATCGGCGGCGACACCGGCTCCTTCCACCACAATCTCCTCGCCCACAACGAGGGCCGCAACTGGTCCATGGCCGGCGGTCTCGACGGCGCCGGCTACTTCGCCGGCAAACTCGATATCTTCAACAACGTCGTCTACAACTGGGGCGGCCGCACCACCGACGGCGGCGCCCACGAGGTCAACTTCGTCAACAACTACTACAAGGTCGGCGCCTCCTCGACGATCTTCACCGCCCTCAATCCGACCTGGGACAACTTCCCCGGCACCCAGCAATACTACATGGCCGGCAACGTCATGCCCGGCCGCTGGGACGAGACCAACCAAGCCGCCGGCCGCACCGCCGCCGGCAGCAACGGCGGCAGCGTGCCCACCAGCTACAGCCCGTGGGTGAGCAGCGCCTTCTTCTCCTCCTACGCCACGATCCAGACCGCGCGCAACGCCTACAAACAGGTCCTCTCCGACTCCGGTTGCAACCTGCCCCAGATCGACAACCGCGACGCCCGCATCATCAACGAGACGCTTAACGGCACCTCCACCTACACCGGCAGCGTCAGCGGCAAGAAAGGCCTCCCCGACACCACCGCCGACGTCGGCGGCTGGGAAAGCTACCCCACCACCACCCGCGCGGCCGGCTTCGACTCCGACAACGACGGCATGCCCGACTGGTGGGAGACCATCAAGGGCCTGAGCAACAGCTCCCCCGCCGGCAACTTCACCGAGGCCAACGCCGATCCCGACGGCGATGGCTACACCAACCTCGAGGACTACCTCAACTGGATGGCCGCCCCCAACTTCCAGGTCAACGCCGGCGCCTCCGTCGACATCGATCTCCAGCCCCTCAGTCGTGGTTATCTGAATACTACGCCCGCCTACACCCTCGCCTCCCCGACCAACGGCACCGTCACCCTCGTCAGCGGCCGCTACGCGCGCTTCACGCCCTCCGGCTCCGCCAACGCCCTCGGCAAGTTCACCTTCACCGTCACCGACTCCCAAGGCGACACCATGACTCGCACCGTCAACGTGCGCATCGTCGGGTCCACCACGCCGCCCGCCGCCCCCACCGGTCTCTCCGCCACCGCGGGCAACGCCCAAGTCTCGCTCACCTGGACCGCCTCTTCCGGCGCCACGAGCTACAACATCAAGCGCTCCACCACCTCCGGTTCCGGCTACTCCACCGTCGGCACCGCAACCGGCACGAGCTTCACCAACACCGGCCTCACCAACGGCACGACCTACTACTACGT
>CBIHRE010000132.1:0-10886 GCA_966212385.1 uncultured Akkermansia sp.
CCGAGCCGGACCTTACTTGGCGGCGGCGAGCGGCTTGGAGACGGGCTCGGATTTACCGAGCTTCTGGAGGTAGGATATGAGGGCCACGATCTCGCGATCAGGCGCGGTGAGGAGGCCGGCCTCCTTGAGCCGGGCGGTGATTTCCTTGCCCTGAGCCTCGACCGCGGCGGCGATCTCCGCGGGCGTCTGCTCCGGATAGGGCACGCCGAGGGTGCGCATGACCGAGAGCTTGGAAGGAAGCGCCGCGACGTCGGTCTTGGCGGTGAAGAGCCAGGTGTAGTTCGGCATGTTGGAGCCGAGCGAAATCGAACGGGGATCCATCATATGCTGGTAGTGCCAGGAATCCGGATACTTGCCACCGACGCGGGCGAGATCGGGGCCGATGCGGCGCGAGCCCCACTGGTAGGGGTGGTCGAAGATCGATTCTCCGAGGCGCGAGTAGTCGCCGTAGCGGAGCACGTCGGGCACGAGCGTGCGGATCATCTGCGAGTGGCAGTTGTAGCAACCCTCGCGGACGTAGATGTCGCGGCCGGCGAGCTCGAGCGGAGTATAGGGAACCTGGATACGATCCTCCACGTTTTGCGCGCGCTGCACGAGGACGGTCGGGATGATCTGGATCATGCCGCCGGCGACGACGGCGAGGAAGGTCAGGACGGTGAAGGGGGCGGCGTTGAGGAGCAGGCGTTCATACCAGTCGGCCCAGCCCTTGGCCTTGGCCTCGAAGTGGAGCCAGGCGAGGATGATGCTGGCGATGGTGCCGAAGAGGCCGACGAGGCGGAGGACGTCGCCGCCGAACATCCAGGCGCAGGCGAAGACGGTGCCGAGGACGGAGAAGATGACGGGCGGGTTGATGAAGGTGCCGACGGCGCCGACGCGGGCGACCGGGGCGTCGTCGACGAGGACCTGGGCGGTGCCGTCGACGGCCTTGGCGCCGGAGAGGGTTTTCCAGACGTTGTAGGCGAGGAGGAACCAGCCGACGAGATAGAGACCGCCGCCAATGATGCGGAAGAACATCATCGGCTTGATGGCGGCAAGGGTGTCCAAGAAGTTCGGATACGCCAGGACGCTCCCGCCCTCGGTGGTGGCGTTGAGCATGAGGCCCTGGGTGATGCCCGAGGTCCACATCGCGGCGACGTAGAGGAGGATGCCGACGGTCCCGAGCCAGAAGTGGGTGTTGGCGAGCGAGACGGAGTGGAGGGGCTTGTTCCAGAGGCGGGGCAAGAGCCAGTAGATCATGCCTGCGGCCATGAAGCCGTTCCAGCCGAGGGCGCCGGCGTGGACGTGGCCGATGATCCAGTCGGTGTAGTGGCCGAGCGCGTTGACGGACTTGATGGAGAGGAGCGGCCCTTCGAAGGTGGCCATGCCGTAAAAGGTGACGGCCGCGGCGAAGAACTTAAGGACGGGATCGGTGCGGAGCTTGTGCCAGGCGCCGCGGAGGGTGAGTAGGCCGTTGAGCATGCCGCCCCAGGACGGCGCCCAGAGCATGAGCGAGAAGGTCATGCCGAGGACTTGGAGCCAGTTGGGCAGCGCGGTGTTCAGCAGATGGTGGGGGCCGGCCCAGATGTAGACGAAGACCAGGGACCAGAAGTGGATGACCGAAAGGCGATAGCTGTATACGGGACGTTCGGCCGCCTTCGGCACGAAGTAATACATGATGCCGAGGATCGGCGTGGTGAGGAAGAAGGCCACGGCGTTGTGCCCATACCACCACTGGACGAGGGCGTCCTGCACGCCGGCGAAGACCGGATACGAGTGCGTGAGCGAGGTCGGGATGCTCAGGTGGTTGACGATATAGAGCATCGCCACGGTGATGATCGTCGCGATGTAGAACCAGATCGCGACGTAGAGGGCGCGCTCGTGGCGACGGGCGAGGGTCCAGAAAAAGTTGACCGCGAAGACGACCCAGATGCCGGCGACGGCGATATTGATGGGCCAGATGAGCTCGGCGTATTCCTTGCCACGCGTGAAGCCGAGCGGGAGCGTGATCGCCGCGGCGACGATGATTGCCTGCCAGCCCCAGAAATGGAGCGCGGACAGGAAATCGCTCGCGAGGCGGGCCTTCACGAGGCGCTGCGTGGAGTAGTAGACGCCGGCGAACATCATGTTGCCGACGAAGGCGAAGATGACGGCGTTGGTGTGCAGCGGGCGAAGACGCCCGAAGGTGAGCCAAGGCAAGTTGAAGTTGGCGCGCCAGGCGTTGAGCTGGCTTGCGATCAGGACGCCGACGAGCATGCCGACCGCGCCCCAGAGGACGGAGGCGAGCTGGAACTGCCGAACGACTTTGTCGTTATACTGGATGGTGACGGTGCGTGCGGACATGGGAAGCGGGGGGCGGGTGGCGAGGAGTGGGGCGGAGGTGAAGACCGCTCAGACGGAAGCGGAGGTGGAGGCGGCCTTGGCGGCGGCGCGGTCCTTGCGGCGCTGGCAGGAGGAGCAGCACTTGCCGTCGGTGCGCTTGCTGGCGCAGGTGTCGTCGTCGACGTGGCCGTGCGCGTGCGAGTGGTCGTGGCGATGACCATGCCCGACGGCCAAATTATGCGCGGCGACGGCGATCGGTTGCTCGGCTTCGAGCGGAAGGAGCGAGTCGCGGTCGGCGCCGGCGCGACGTGGCCGGGAAAACTCGCGGACAAAGAGCGCGATGAAGGTCAGCGAAAGCAGCAGGCTGATGGCGAGGGTAAGGGGAATGACGTCCATGATCGTGGGCGGGTCGGATGCGTGAATGGTTACCACGCACCTTAGCGGAAGGGCCTCGCGAGGACTGCGCGGGGCTTGGCGGCACACGCGCGTTTCTTGGCAAAGACGAAAAATGCGGCCAAGAGGCGCGCAGCCTCGGCCAAGGAAGGGCGCGCGGCGCAAGCCGCTGTCGGCTACCGTTGCGCCACATGAATCCCGGCGATCCGCGTCCCCTGCTCGACCGTCATGCCGCCCGCGTCCTAACGCGGTGGCGCGAACGGCTGCGCGCCCTGCCCCCCTCCAGCGCGCTCGCGCATCCGGATCTGCTTGGTCCGCTGATGGCTCCCGCGCTTGCCCGTGTCCGCCAAGAAGCCATCCAGCCGCCCGAGGGCTCATCCTCCGCCGCCGCCTCCTCGATGGCCTCGGCCGCGACGGATCCCGTTTCCTGCCGTTGCGGGCTCAACCCGCTCGTCGCATTTTACCTCACCGGCGAGTGCGCGACTTTTGACGTGCTCTGGGGCCAGGCCGACGCCCTTCCCCACCTGGCGCCGCACGAACGGGAGCAACTTTGCCGCAGCCTGAGCCAGGCGTGGAAGCGGGTGGCCACCGACGAGATATCCCTTTTTTGCAGCCTCTGCCAACGGCGCACCGCGCTCGAGGCGCAGGACAAGGAACGCGCGGCCGCCGCGCAAACTCGCGCGCAAGGAGCAACGGGTCAGGCCGCCCCCGAACGCGTGTGCCGCGGCGCCGAGGCGGCGCTCAGCGCATCGGTTGCAGCCGCTTGTTCAAGCCCTCGCGAAAAGCCTTCGGCGACTGGCCGGCGATCCGGCGAAACACGCGGTTAAACTGCGAGAGCGACTGGAAGCCCGCCTCGAAGGCGGCCTCGCTCACTCGCTTGTGCGGGTTGATGAGGAGGTTCTTCACCTTCTCTACGCGCACGCGGGCGAGGTAGTTGGTGAAGGTCATGCCCGTGGCCTTCTTGAAGGTCTTGCAGAAGTAGAAGGCGCTCATGTTGACCGCCTTCGCCACCTCGTCGAGCGACAGGTCTTCGCCGTGGCGGCTCGCGATGAGCGCGCGGGCGCGGACGATGGGCGGCGCCTCGCCGTGCTCCGACTGGATGGCGAGCTCCTCGCCGATCGTGGAGAGGTGCTGGGCGAAAATCGAAAGCAGGCGCAGGATCGACTCGTATTGGCGGCGGTCGAGCACCCGGCCTTGGAACCAGGCCTCCTCGAGTTTCTTCATGTCCACCTCGGTGCCAAAGGCCAGGATCTGGCGGGCGGTGGAGGCGAAGCGTTTTTTGTCCGGCTTTTCGAGGAAGACCTGGCCGGTCTGCAGGAAGGCCACGAGGTCCTCGCCGACGCGCACCGGCACGGAGGAATCGCAGAGGCCGGCGAAACACTTGAGCGTCTTGGGCTCCATCCGGGCCTCTTCCTCGACCTTGCGCTGAAGCTGCAAACAGGCCGCGCAGCTCTGGTTCGTCTTGGCCATCAAGGCGCAGAACGGATTCTCGTTCGGGTCGCCATGGTGGGGAAGGTCGAAAGCCTCCAGGGGGCGCAGGTTGATCGGCAGGCCGGTCGTGTCGCGAAACGCCTGCTCGTAGTCCTTGAAGATGCGGCTCCGCTTGAGGCGGTCCACAAACTCGCGGCTACGTTGGGTAGAATCGGAGGAGGTTTCGCTCATCGCTTTTTGGTCGGGAACATTTTGCATGAAATCGATTCGCCCGCGTTTCGCCGAGGAGAAAAACCACGGTGAAAAAGGCATTCGACAAGTGGACGACGCCATTTTTCGCTCTACTGATCGCATGTCCTCCTCGCACAACGCCAACGACAACGTCATCGCTCCCTCGGAGCAGAAACACGTCACCCCGGTGACGATCGCCGTCGATCTCGTGCTCGTGGCGATCTTCTTCTTCTTCATGTTCGGCTGGGTGAAGCCCCACGTCGCCAGCAACGACCCGAAGTTCGCCAACATCTTCGGCGCCCTCACCGCGATCTGCGTCACCGGCGTGTTCTGGATGGCCATCCAGATGTTCCGCGTGGTCGTGGCCGGCGAAAAGACGCTCAAGGCCGAGCGCTCCAAACACTAATCCGACGCCGCCCCGCCCCTCTCGCCGCGGTCCATGGATCGCGGCTTTTTCGTTTCCAAGCGCTCCCTCGCGCCTTTCCATTCGCCTCAGTGAACGACCCCGTTCCCAGCCCCGCGGCCACCAGCGCAAAAGCCCGGCCGACCGCCGCCGCCGAGGATTACCTCGAGCGCATCTCCGCCCTCATCAAAACCAAGGGCTACGCGCGCGTCGTCGACATCGCCGCCGAGCTGAAGATCTCCCAGGCGAGCGTCACCACGATGGTCCAGCGTCTCGACGCCGACGGCCTGGTGAAATACGAGAAATACCGCGGCATGGTGCTCACCGACGCCGGCGAGGCCGTCGCCGCCCGCATCGCCCACCGGCACGAGTTGCTCACGCAGCTTTTGCGCTTTTTCGCCCTGCCCGAGGATGTGATTTTTCGCGACGTGGAAGGCATGGAACATCACATCAGCGGCGAAACCCTCGCCGCGCTCGAACGCCTCACCAAACACCTCGAGGCGCATCCGGAGATCGTCGCGGAGCTCCGGCGCTAAACAGGCGCGCAAGCCCTCGCCCCGCGCTACGTCGAGGGGCCCAGCACCGTATCCAGCGTCTGGCGCAGGCGTTCGACGGTGAAAGGCTTCGACAGCGCGGCCTGAAAGCCTAGGCGCGCGTAATCCAAAAACGCGGAGCCGCCGTCGTGACCGGTCATCAGCACGGCGGGCAGGGCGGGCTCCCTCTCTCGTAGAACCCGCAGCAATTCGGGCCCGCCCATGCCGCCCCGCACCGTCAAGTCGAGCAGCGCCAAGGCAAAGGCACGTCCGCTTTCCCGCGCCTCGCGGAAAAGCCCGATCGCCTCGTCGCCGTCCTTCGCGAGCGCCACGTCGTAACCGATCCGCTTGAGCGCCTGCGCCATCACTTCGCGCAACCAAGGCTCGTCGTCCATCACCAGCACGCGACGTCCCTTCTGCGGCGAAGCGACGGCCTCGCCCGCCTCCGTGCGCAAGGGCTCCGCGCCGCGCGCGGCCGGCAGATAACAAAACACCGAGGTGCCCCCGCCCGGTCTCGAATCCACCACGATCTGTCCGCCGTGCTGGCGCAGGATCGCGTGGCAAATCGTGAGCCCGAGCCCCATGCCCTTTTGCGGGCCGCGCGGCTTGGTGGAGAAATACGGATCGAAAACCTTGTCGCGCGTCTCGGGCGCTATGCCCGGACCATGATCGGTCACGACGAAGCAAACCTGTTCCACGGCCGCGCCCGCCCCGGCATGGGTCGGATCGAGCACGACGTTGCGCGCATTGACGCTGATCACTCCCCCGCCCGGCATCGCCTCAAGCGCGTTCGAAAGGAGGTTGTTCAACACCTGCCTTATTTGCGCCTCCTCGACCTCCGCCGGCCAGAGCCCGGGATCGATGTCGCACTCGCCTCGCACGGTCGACGAGGCCAGCGCGGCCGCCAGCGAGTCGCGCAGCAAGGGCTTTAAATCGGTCGCCCGGCGGGGCGATCTCCCGCCCTGCGCGAAAGTCACCAGCTGCCGGGTGAGCCCCTGCGCGGTCCGCAGCGTGTCCAAGGCTTGCCGCACATGCGCCGCCTGCGCCTCGTTGACCGGCCCCACCAGCCGCAGCAGCTCGATGTTGAGCAGGAGGCTGGCGAGCAAGTTGTTGAAATCGTGCGCGACGCCCCCCGCCAGGATGCTGGTCGACTCCAGCTTGCTTAAAACGAGGCGCTCCTCGTCGGACTGGCGTCGCTCCGTGATGTCTCGCGCCACCGCGATCACCAAACCAGCCTCGTCGTGAAGCGAAGACTGCCAGGACAGCCAGCGAAAGGAACCGTCCTTGCACAGGTAGCGGTTTTCCAAGCCGATCACCGGGATGCCCTTCGCCAGCCTCGCCCGCGCCTGCAAGGTGCGCTCGCGATCCTCCGGATGCATGAAGTCCGCCACCGGTCGCGACAGCAGCTCGGCCTCCGACCAGCCCAGCACGCGCGTCCATGACGGGTTCACCCGCCGGAAGTAGCCGTCGAGCCCCGCGATGCAGAGCAGGTCGAGCGACAGCGCGAAAAAGCGATCCAAGTCCGCTCCATTCTGCGGCGAAGAAACGGCGTGGTCGGCGGGCGAAGATGAAGGGTCGGGCATCGGTGGAAACGCGACGGACGGAGGCGACGTTTCGCTCCGGTCACGGAACCTCGCCCCGACGGGACGGCAATCGTTAACAACACTTTGACGAGGCGGAAAAATTCGCCGCTTTCGTCGCTCGGCCCGCTTGCGAACGCGGCTCCCTGCTCGCAAGCTTCTCACCATGAAAGCCCTCGGGGCGCGACTGCCAGACGATGCCGTCCTTCTCGTGACGGGCGCCAGCACCGGCCTCGGCCTCGCCCTTTCGCGTCAGCTTCTCGCGGACACCGCCTATCGGCTGGTCCTCACCGCCCGCGACAAATCGCTTTCGCGTTTCGCCGCCGCCGGCATCGTCCCCGGGCCTCGCGTCCGCTTGCTCGCGCTCGACGTCGCGGACCCAGCGAGCCGCGCCGCCGCGCTCGCCGCCGTCGAGGCGGAATGGGGCGGCGTCGAGATTCTCATCAACAATGCGGGCATCGCGACGCGCGCCGTCACCGAACACATCTCGGACGCGGATATGCGCCAGATCCTCGCGGTGAACTTCCTTGGCCCGCTCGAACTTATCCGCCGCGTGCTGCCTGGAATGCGCGAACGGCGGCGCGGCCGGATCATCACGGTTTCCAGTGTCGGCGGCATGATGGCGATGCCGACCATGGCGGCCTATAGCGCGTCGAAATTCGCCATCGAGGGAGCCTGCGAATCGCTTTGGTATGAGGTGCGCCCCTGGGGTATCGGCGTGTCGCTGGTCGAGCCGGGCTTCATCAATTCCGACTCCTTCACGCACACGATCCACACCCGCCGCAGCGCGCGCGCGGTGGGCGATGGCGACGACCCCTACCACGCGCACTACGAAGCGATGGCCGGCATGATCGAGCGGCTCATGCGCCGCACCTGGGCCACGCCGGAAAACGTCGCCTCCGTGATCATCCGCACCGTGCGCGCCCGTCACCCGCGTCTTCGCGTGCGGGCGACGCCGGACGCGCTCATTTTCGATTACCTCCGGCGCTGGCTGCCCCGGCGGCTTTACCACCGGGTGCTCTACGCTTGCCTGCCCGGCGTGCGGCGCTGGGGGCCGGGGGGCATGCATTGAGACAGGGCGAGACCGCCCTGCCCTTCCTCAGTCTTTTTTCTGAACGCGAAACTCGCGGTGGCCGGACTTCTGAAGGCTGTTCAGCTTGTTCAAGATCGCGGCGGCCTCGTCGTTTTTGCCCGCCTCGAGCGTGGTCTTCAACTTGTCCACCTCGGCGATGAACTCCTTCATCTTGGCCTGGTAGTCAGCGACAAATTTTTCGCGGTCGGCCTCGGGAACCTTGGCGGCCTTGGCCGGGATCAGCGCGACCGACTCCTCGGACGCCTTGCGAAGCTTGGCGACGAGCTCAAGGGAGGAGGCGTTGGCCGAGGCGTCGGCGATCTGGCGGCGGAGCTTACGGAAAGCGCCGTTCATGTCCTCCATCTTGTGGTCGAGCTCCGTCTCTTCCTTGGCGGGGCCGCCCGCTCCGGGACCGGGGGCCGGCTGGGCGTGAAGCGGAAGCGAGACGGTGGCGAGTGCGAGCGTGGCGATCAGGAGGGAGGTGCGCATGGAGGGAAAACGAGAAAGACGGTGCCCGGGTGGCGCAGGTTTCCAATCCGCTTTTCCACGCGGCCGACGCGCCGCGCTACTCGTAGCGCAAGGCCTCGATCGGATCGAGTTTGGCCGCCTGGATCGCGGGGTAGATCCCCGCCATCACGCCGGCCGTCACGCTGAAGGCGAAGCCGACGATGAAGGCCGAGGGCGAAAGCAGGGGGCCGTTGCCCGGGGGCAGGACCATGCCGAGGATCTTGATCAGGCCCACCGCCACGCCGACGCCGGCCAGGCCGCCGAGCAGGCTGAGCGTGACCGCCTCGGCCACGAACTGGCTGAAGATATTGAAGGGCGTCGCGCCGACCGCCTTGCGGATGCCGATCTCGCGGACGCGTTCGTTGATCGAGGCGAGCATGAGGTTCATGATGCCGATGCCGCTCACGAGCAGGGACACGCCGGCGATGGCGCCGCCGCCCACGACGAAGCTGGCCTTCGTGCTCGCGAAACTCGCGAGCTGCTCCTCGTTCGTCCTCACGTCGAAATCGATGATGCCGCGGTGGCCCTGCGCAAGGACGTTGGCCGCGGCGTCGAGCGTGTCCTTCAGGCGGGAAACGTCCGGCGCCTTGAGGTTGAGCCCGGTGAGCCGGTCGGAACGCTGCACCTTCGCCGCCATCGTCGTGATGGGGATGAAGGCGATGTCGTTCTTCCAGAAGAGCGTGTTGAAATCACCCCAGAGTCGCTCGTAGTTCTTCAACACGCCGATGACGCGGAAGGGCTGGCCGTTGAGATCGACGATGCTTCCGAGGGGATTCTCGCCCGGTTTGAAAAGCTCCTTCTTCACCGCGGCGCCGATGATGATGACGCTGGCGTGGTCGTGCAGATCGAGATCGGAAAACATGCGCCCGCTTTCGAGTTCGTAGCGGTTGATCTCGAAAACGGCATTGGTCACTCCCTGCACGCGCCCGCCGCGTCGCCCGTCATAGGATCGGCCGGCCCGCGCGAGGCGCGCGCGCATGGCCTCGATCTCCGGGGAAATGATCGCCAGACCCGGCACGAGTTCGCGCAAGGCGCGGGCGTCCGCCAGCGTGAAACCGCGCGAGACCGAGGCCAGCGGAGCCTGCCGCTCCTTGGGCGCACGCGCGCTTCCGGTGATTTTTTCCAGGCCGCCCTGCTCCTGGAGCGAGACTTCCCAGCTCTTGAAAAAACCCTCCATGAAGCCGGTGGTGAGCACCATCGAGGCGACGCCCAACATCACGCAGCAGATCGTGAGCAGGGAGCGGAGCTTGTGCCCCCAGATTTCGCCGAGGCCGTTGATGACGCCCGAAAGCAGACGTTTCACGACGCCCCTCCTTCCTTCACGCGGCCGTCGAGCACGTGAAGTTGTCGGCGAAAGTGCGAGGCGATCTCGGGCGAATGCGTCACGACGATGATCGTGCGACCGAGCCGGTTAAGTTCCTTGAACAGGTCCAGGATCGCGGCGGCCGTCTTGGTGTCGAGATTGCCGGTCGGTTCGTCGGCGAGGAGGATGCGCGGCTCGTTGACGAGCGCGCGGGCGATGGCGACGCGCTGCCGCTGGCCGCCGGAGAGCTCGCCCGGCCGGTGGTGGGCGCGGTGGGTCATGTCGACGAGCGCGAGGGCGCGGTCGACGCGCGCCTCGGCGTCGGCCGGCGGCGAGCCATGATACGAGAGCGGCAACGCGACGTTGGCGCGCACGGTGAGGCGCGGGAGCAGGTTGAAGGCCTGGAAAACGAAGCCGATTTTCTCGGCGCGAATCCGCGCGCGCTGACGCTCGGTGATGGCCTGCACAGGCCGACCCTCGAAAAGGATCTGGCCGGAGCTCGGCGAATCGAGAAAGCCGAGCAGGTGCATGAGCGTCGACTTGCCGGAGCCGGAGGGACCGAGGATCGCCACCGCCTCGCCTTCGTGCAGGGTGAAGGAGGCGTCAACGAGCGCGTCGACCACGGTGTCGCCCATCGGGTAGCGTTTGCCGACACGATCAAGGCGGAGGACTTCGGAGCCGAACGACATAGGGGAGCTCACTTGTCCTGGCCGAACTTCACGCCGGGCGGGCGCTCGCGGGCGACCTCGGCGCCTTCGGCCAGACCCGATTTGATCTCGACGTTCAGATCGTCGCGCACGCCGAGCTCGACCTTCGTCTTCGTCGGCGCGGCCTTCGCGTCGGCCGCTCGGACGAAAACGAACCAGTCGCCGGTCTCGTTGTCGCTGTAGACGAGGTTGTGCTCGATCGACAGCGCGTCCTTCACGGAGGCGGTGACGATGTGCACGCGCGCGGTCATCCCGGGGCGCACGCGAGGATGCGATTGCTCGATCTCGATCTGGAGCGGGAAATCGCGGGAGGAGGATCCGCCACCACCGCCGCCCTGGCCGGCGGCCGCCGTCGAGGCCCCGCCCGCGGACTTGCCGGCCGCGGGGGCGATGAAGGTGATTTTCCCCGCGGCCTTCGCCTCGGGCAC
>CBIHRE010000133.1:0-10772 GCA_966212385.1 uncultured Akkermansia sp.
GACCGCCGATCTTCTTCATCGAGTAGCCCATGTTGCTCTGGCCGGCGCAGAGCCAGACTTCGCCCACCATCACGTTGCTGAAGTGGAGCGTGTTTTGACCGCTTATCTTCATCTCGAAGGGACCGCCCGCGCTCATGGGATCGAGCCTGACCAGCCACTTGCCCTGATCGTCCGCTCGCGTGGATTTCGTCTGCCCCCGGAAGGCGACCGTGACTTCCTCGCCCGGCGCGGCCTTGCCGAAAACCGGCGCCGCCATCTCCCGTTGAAGCACCATGTTGCTTTGAAACATGGGCGTGGAAACGTCCGCGAATACGCTCGAGACGCCGAGAAGCCCCAAGAGCGGAGACAGGGAAAGCCAGCGACGCGTCCGACGAAACAAACCGCGTCCGCTTGGCGACGAGCCGATCTCAACCCCGCCGGCGAAACCGGGCCGCACACGGAGTGTGTCGAGTGGGAGCTTGTCTGGGCGGGGGCCGGAAGTTTTCGGGACTTGGGACGGGGTATGCATGGGGATCGCAAGGAACCCAAACCGCGGACCGCGGAATCCGCAGGCCCGGGCTTCTGGCAACGCTTGCAGGCCGCTCGCGCCTTCGCGCCGCCCCGACGCGGTCCCAAGCGGACGCCGGCAAGCGGTTCCGGCATCCCGCCGTTCAAACCGCGTTCGCCTAGCCGCCCGAACCCGAGAAAAACTCTTTGAAGCGCATGTCGCCCTTATAGGACAAGCGGTTCTCCACCGCGTCCCATTTTTCCTTTTGCATCAGGCTCTCCGGCATCGACTGCTCCAGGACCAGTTTGTCGCCGTCGTAGACACGAAACCAAAACCCGCGCACCGCGAGCGTCTTGATGCGCTTCACCGGCTTGCTGTAGTCGGTGGTCAACAGGCCGTTCACATAGTAGCTGCGGTATTCCAAAAGCGTGCAGCAAATCAACGGCTCGGTGCGCAGCTTTTGGCGGTCACGACCGGCGATGTCCTTGAACGTGAGCGTCCCCTTGTGCCCAGGGATCGACCGCTCCGTGCCGCGGGCGGACGATGGCGAGGACTCGTTTTCCCCCACGATCGCGTATTCCACGCGAAGGGACGGAATGGAGTAGTTGGTGAGATTTACCACTGTGAGATCGTAGGCCCAGGCCTCCAGCTCCTGCGAGGCGTTCACCGACCGGTTCTCTTTCTCTTTTGGCGTCAGCTTGGTTCGAGAAGTCTCCACGCGCAGCGCGTCTGCCGAGATCGCCTCGCGCAACTCGGGATGCTTTTCCATCAGCTCGAGCACCGCCTTTTGGTCCTCCGTGCTGAGGTTGGGCAGCGGCAGCGTGAACTCGGCGTTCGTGTCCGTCCGTCGCACCCGAAGCGTGTCGCCGCGGTAGCTGAGCAGCTCCGCTTCGATGGTGCGACCATCCCGCGCGGTGAAGGTGCGCGTCACCCCCGCGACGAGTTCGCCGAGACCGCCACACACGAGAAACGCAAACAGCCACACGGCGATTCCGCGACGCGGCGCCCGGGGTAAACAGGTGCGAATCATAGGGCACCGTGACTATTTGCTCTCCCGTCCTTTGCCAAGCCCCGCGACGTCCCGCCACGGGGCGCGTGGTCGGGAGCAAATTCCCGGAGGCGGAGAAAGCCTTTTGCCCGGTTGTTTCCCTGACGTCCGCCGTTACATTGTCTCCGTCAAACCACGGCGCCGCCTCGGACCATCCGCCCGCGCCCGCCGCCTCCTCTCCGAATCGTCCTACCACGTCGTCCCCGTCCATCGCCATTCCGCCTATGCCCTTACCGATCCAACTCCTGATGATCGAGGACAACGAGATGGACGCCGTTCTGGAGACCCGCGAGTTGCAGCGCTCCGGCCTCGTCCTCGCCACCACCCGGGTCGAGACCGAGAGCGACCTCCGCGCCGCGCTCAGCCGCCAGAGTTGGGATATCATCCTGTGCGATTTCACACTCCCCGGTTTCAACGGCGCGGACGCGCTGCGCATGGCCAAGGAACTCTCCCCCGAGACTCCCTTCATTTTCGTCTCCGGCACCATCGGAGAGGAGGCCGTGGCCGAAGCCATGCGTTCCGGCGCGAAGGACTACGTGATGAAGGACCGCATCAAACGCCTCGCCCCCGCCGTGGCCCGCGAGCTCCGCGAGGCCGCCGCGCGACGCGAGGCGCGCCTCGCCGAACAGTGGATGCGCGAATCCGAGCACAAATACCGGCAACTCTTCGACGCGCTCACCGAGGCGGTCTTTGTCATCGACGAGGCGAGCGGCCGCATCATCGACACCAACCGCCAGGCCGAACGGCTCCTCGGTCGGGAACGTCAGGCCATCGTCGGGAAAAACCACGCCACGCTCGTCTCTTCGCCCTCCGGCAAGCTCGTGCTCGCCGAGCTCCGCGGTTGCGCCGCGGCCGGCGGAGGCTGCGTCCTTCAGCTCATGCTCGCGAACGGCGCGCCGCTTCGGGTCCACGCCTCGGCATCGCCCATCGAGCTTTATGGACGATCGCTCCTGCTCGTCCTCATGCACCCGCGCATCGACCGCGGAGCGCCCGCCCCCTTGGGCGCGGATCGCATCCTCGCGGAAGTCGCGCGCTGGTCGCCCGACGCCGTGGAAAACCTGCTGCGCGAGCTCGCCGCGTTGCGCAAAGACGCCCCCGATCCCGCGCATTGGGTCGCGGGCGCGTGATTTTTGCGCGGTGACGCAGACCATGCTCGACCTGCGCTGGCCCTAAAGCGGTGGCGTGGGCGTCCCAGCTCAACACACATCGCCGGCGCCGATCCGCCACGGCCTAATCGCCGCGCTTTTAGAAGTTACCGTGATCTAACGGTTCACCTGAAGCTCGAAGAAGGTCAGGATGTCCACCGTCGCCGTTCATAATTCCATGAAGATCGAACACCGCCCCGAATTGTCCCGCTTCGAGTATGCCTCCGGAGGAGATCTCGCCGTCTGCGACTACCTGCGCGAGGGCTCTGTCTGGACGCTCACCCATACTTTCGTGCCCGAGACCATGCGCGGCGGCGGAGTCGCGGCGGCCTTGGTCAAAACCGCCCTCGATCACATCCGCGCCGAGAACGGCCGCGTCGTTCCCGCTTGTTCCTACGTCGCCGCCTATATCCAGCGTCATCCCGGATACGCATCGCTGCTCCAACCGGCCTAGGGCGCCGCGACGGCGGCCAAACCCGTAGGCCAACTTAACTATTCCCTTCGGCGCCTCGGCGGCCTACGCGCTGGGGCGCAAATGAATAGCACGCAAGCTCCCGCTTCCGCTCCCGCCACCGCAAGCTCGTCCTCCGCTCCCCGCGCCACCGATGGCCGCTCCGCCCGCGAGCAAGCCTCGCAACGCTGGTTCTACACCGTCGCCACCGTTCTCCTGCTCGGTCTCACGCTCGCCGGCTTCCACCATTTCTATTTTCGAGGCATGGCATATCCGGGCCGGCCTCTCACCCCGCCGATCAAAAACCTGA
Source organism: uncultured Akkermansia sp. (assembly GCA_966212385.1). GTDB lineage: Bacteria > Verrucomicrobiota > Verrucomicrobiia > Opitutales > Opitutaceae > IMCC26134_A. The sequence goes on from CBIHRE010000133.1 coordinate 3,442, forward strand.
TCGTGACGCACAGCGTCGCGATGTCGCTCTGGATGCTGATCGCGCTCGCGCAGCCCTTCCTCGTCGCCTCCGGCAAACGCGCCGTCCATCTCGCGCTCGGCCGCGTCGGCGCGGTGCTCGCCCTGGTCTTGGTCGTGCTCGGCGTGAAGCTCGGCATCGCCGCCTGCAAGGTCGCTCCTCCCGGCCTGATGTTCGGCCCGCTCAACGCGAAGCAGTTCATGGCCATCCCGGTCTGCACCGGAGTGCTTTTCGGGATCTTCGTCGCGGCCGGCGTCCTCTGGCGCAAACGCCCCGCCGCGCATCGGCCGATGATGTTCCTCGCTTCCCTCGCCGCGGTGAGCGCGGCCGTCGCCCGCATCGATCCGCTCAACCACCTTTATCAAGGCGGCCTCTTCGACCGGATATTCGGCGTCTTCTTTTTCTCCGTGCTGCTCGGCGGGCTTTTCCTCGTCGCACGCTGCGCGGTCGCTCGAAAATTCGATCGCTGGTTCGCCGGCGGCTGGGCTGCGTTCGCCGTCTGGTGCGTCCTCGTCACCCAGCTCGCCCCCACCCCGATCTGGGACTCCATCGCCGGATTCCTCCTCGGATAAGACTCGTCCCGCTTTTCCCGACCCATGACGCCCAAGATCCTGTTCTCCTCCCTCGTTCTCGCGCTATCCGCTGTTTTCGGCGGCTGCGCGACCCAGGTAAAAAGCACGGTGGCCACCACGGCCCGCAACCCCGCCCCGGCGGAGAAGTTCTCCGCCTTCACGCGCTTCGAACTCGTTCCGATCGCCATGCCCGCCCCCTACGCCGGGCAGGACGCCAACGAAGCCGCGAAAAAGAAGATCCAGGAAAACGTCGACGCCCGCCTGGTCCCGCTTATCGCCGCATGGAACAAGCTCGGCGCCGAGCGCCCCGCCCGCACCCTCGTCATCGAGCCCGTCATCACCGAGATCAAGTTCATCAACGGCGCCGCCCGCTTTTGGGCCGGCGCGATGGCCGGCAGCTCCATGGTGGTGATCAAGACCCGCATCACCGAGAAAGAGACGGGCCGCCTGATCGCCGAACCCGAGTTCTACGCCCGCGCCGCCGCGATGGCCGGAGCATGGAGCATCGGCGGCGCGGACAACGCCATGCTCCCCCGCGCGGCCAACCGCCTCTCCGACTACGTCGCGGCCAACTACGACGCCGCCGTCGGGGGCGCGACCGGCGCCGACGTCCAGGAGTAGCGCGCCTTCGCTCCCGCGCCCGGCCGGGATCAGGCGGGGGATCGCTCCAACACCGCGTCCTTTATCGGCAGATCATCCTGCGTCGCCGGCCTGCGGAGCCACGCCTTGCCCAGAGCGAGCAAGGGTTTCTCCACGCACAGATACATCAGGTAGCCCGCCAGCACCGAGACCGCCATGAAACACGCCACGCGCAGGCTGCCCGACACCTCCAGACCGCGCACCGCGCGCACCACGAAGGGCTGGATCAGATAGATCGAATACGAGGCCGTCCCCAGCGCGACCAAGCTCCTCGGCCACTTCACCCGCTCCTCCGCCGCGTAAAACAGCGAGAACACGCACACCGCCAGACCGCCCCAGATCAAGGCCCGCGCAAAACTCATCCCTTCGCGGCCGATCACCTCCGACGGATAGCCGAGGTAGCTCGTATATGCCACGGCCACGATCAAGCCCGGCAGGGCCAAGGCCGCATACCAAGCCCGGCCGCGGATCTTGTCGCGCAGGGCATACAGCGCGCAGCCCGCCGCGAACTCCATCACCAGCGGACTGAAGATGAACTTGGGCAAAATCCACGTTGCCTGGTAACCGAGCCCGGTCACGACCGCTCCCGTCGCGAGAATCGCCGCGCACACGCCCGCCGCCTGCGCCCGGGCCGCGAAGGTCAGCAGCAAGGCCAGCAGCGCGTAAAACCACATCTCGAACGCGATGCTCCACCCGTAGGGATGCACCGGACTCGTGTAATCCTCCATATCCAGAAACGGCAGAAACAGCAGGCTGTTCACCCACTCGTTCGCCGACAAAAGCTCTCCCGACACGAGGCGCTTCGCCACGAAGAGCGCGGAGACCGCGAAATACAGCGGCAGCACCCGCAGCATGCGATCCATCAGGAAAGCGCGCGCGCTCACCGCCCGCGCCGCGCTCATCGCGATCACGAAACCGCTGATCACGAAAAACACGTCCACCCCGCAACCCGCCATGGACGCATCCCATCGCCGCCAAACTTCCTCGTCGCGCAGCACCATTTTCGCGTGGGCGCACATGACGAGAAACGCGGCGACGAAGCGCAGGACCTGGATGCCTTGCAGTTGGGACCTGCGCCCCGAGGAGTGAGATGGATTCATAAAAAAGGGACGCAGGCGCTTGATGTGTAAAATTTTATAAGCTCGCTCGCCCTAGATCCCACGCGCGTCTGGCCCACGGGAGCAATCCCGGCGCGGCGCAAAGTCCCCGGACTTGTTACCGGGGATTATGCTCGTCTGCGCACCCGCTGATAAAACCAGGAGCACGCTCCTCCACGGCCCATTCGCGGTCGCAATCCTACGGGGAGCCGGATGCCATGTCCGAGGTTGTGCGATCCCGCGCCTCCTCCTACCAAAAAGCCCCCCCTGCGACCACCCCCTCGCCGTCCCAGCCCCCGACTCGCCCGCCCCTCGCTCCGTGCCCCGGCTTTCGTCCGCACCTCCCGCGTTCCGCCCCGCCCGCGCTCCCGTGTGGCCGCGACTTCTCCTGCTCGTCGCCACGCTGATCTTCGCGCCCGGCCTCGCCGGACTCCGTGCCGACGCCGAGGATCCGGCGGCCCTTCCTTCCAGCAACCGTCCTTGGCAATGGCAGTCGCTCGCCGCCTCCGCCGGGCTGCTCCACCAGCGCATATTCGACGTGGCCTTCTCCCCCGACGGCACGGTCTGGCTCGCCGCCTCCAACGGACTCTGGAGCTACGATGGGCTCCGCTGGACGGACTTCGGCCCGGAGGACGGGCTGCCAAGCCGCTTCGTGCGCTCCGTGCACGTCTCGCGCGCCGGCGAACTTTGGGTCGGCACCGACTCGGGCGCGGGCGTCTTTTCCCCGTCTCGCCTCGCCTTCGATCCGCGAGGCACCCGCGAAGCCCTGCCCAACGGCAACGTCCGCCAAATCGTGGAGGACCCGGAGGGCGGCATCTGGTTTTGCTGCGACCAATGGCCCGACACCTCGATCGGCCCCGGCGGCCTCGCCGTGCTCAAGGACGGCCGCTGGCGGGTTTTCACCCAGGCCGACGGGTTGCCGATGAACTACGTGATCGGCTACCACCGCGACCGTGCCGGCCGGGAATTCGCGGCCACCCCGCGCGGCTGGGTTCAGCGCCAAGGCGAGCGCTGGCTGCCTCCCGACGCAGCCGGCCCCTTCCAGAAACACGCCGTGCTCAACCTCGCGGAGTCCGCCGAAGGCCGGCTCTTCGCGCAAAGCGAGCAGGCGCTGCTCACGCTCGACTCCGATGGCTGGCACCCCCTTCCCGCCAAAGCCCTCCTGGTCGGCGACACGCGCGCCGGCGAGGCCCTCGCGCTCATGCGCGACAACCAGCGCGGCACCCTCTGGCTCGCCCGCTGGGACGGCGCGAGCTTCGCCCCGCTCTCGGCCCCCGTGGCCGGCCCGCGGGTGGCGCGATTTTATCATCTTCGCGAGGCCCCGGACGGCGCGATTTGGTGCGTCGGCGAAGGCACGATCCTGCGCTGGACTCGCGACGATCCCGCCTGGCGACATTACGCCTACCTTCCCGCGCCGCAGGCGGTCGACGCCCGCGATCGAGTCTGGTTCTCCGGCGAGGCGGGCGTTTGGTGGGCCGAGGGAGAAAAACTCCATCGCCTCGATGCGCTCGCCGACTTCATCGGCATCGACCGGGACGGCCTCGCGCTGGGCCGCGCGGCCAATGGCGAACTCGTCCAAGTCCGCGACGCCAGCGCCCCCGTCCCCGAACGCGTGGACCTCGGATTTCGTCCGACCCAGGCCGCGAACGATTTCTCACACAAGCTCTGGGTCTGGGGACCCGACGAGGCCGGACGCACCCGCTTCGCCCACCGCGACTCCGGGGGAAACTGGCGCGCCTTGGCTTCCCCGCGCCTGCAAGATCAGCGCTTCATCTCCTGCCATCCCGATCCGCGCGGCGGCATCGACGTCGTGTTCCTGGACCCCCGCAGCACCGACTACGGTGTCGTCCATGCCGATGGAGATGAACTCTCCTGGATCGACCTCGGCGCCGCTCCCCCGCCCATCCCCTATCCGCAATTTTATCGCGTGGGCACCGTGGAGTTCATCTCCGGCTATGATCGCCTCTACCAACGCGACGACGCCGCCGGAAGCGCATGGAGCCCCGTCGACGGGCTCGGAGCCAAGGCCTTCGCCCAGCCCCTGCTCGGTCCGGACGAGGCGCTCGTGTTTTTTAGAAACGGCAAGGCCGGCGCGCCCGGCTGCGCCAGTTTCCGCGATGGCCGCTGGACCGAGGCGGTCGGCGACTTCGACTACGGAAACCTTTCTCCCGACCAAAGGCACCTGAGCATCGCCACACGCGGAGGCGTCTACCGGCGAAGCTCGCCCGGCACGCTCGATTTCGACTACCTGCCCCTGCCCGAGGACGTGTTGATCCAGTCGCTTTTCACGACCACGGAGGGCGCGCTCTGGATCGGCACGTCCGAGGGCGTGCTCCATTATCGTCCGCGCGCAAATCCGCCCGACACCTTCATCCAGGCTCGCGTCACCCAGGTGAGCGACGGACTGCCGGTGCGCTTCGGCGCCATCGCGCGCCACCAACCCACGCCGCCTCCGCAGGCCTGGCGCTTTAGCTGGCGCTTCGACGACGCCACTTGGTGCGACTTCATCGGCGGCGAGGAACGCACCCTTCCTGCCTCCGCGCTCGCGCCGGGCATCCACCGGCTGGAACTGCGCGCCCGCTCCGCCGAGGGCGTAGACGCCAGCCCCGCCCGCTTCGAGTTCGAGGTCCTACCCGTGCCGCTGCAGGAACGCGCCTGGTTCGTTCCCCTCGTGACCGGCCTCGCTTTGCTCATCGTCGGTCTCCTCTGGCTGGGCGTCGCCCGCAGCCGCGCCATCCGCCGCAGCAACGCCGCCCTCCGGCGCGAGATCGCGGAGCGCGAACAGGCCGAGGCCGCCCTCCGCGTCGCGCACGACGAGCTGGAAAAACGCGTCGCCGAGCGCACCTCCGAGTTGTCCGCGTCCAACCAGTCCCTTCGGCGCGCCCTGCGCGAACACGCGGCGGCCGAAGCCCAGCGCGCCCGCCTCGAGGAGCAATTGCGCGAAGCCCAGAAAATGCAGGCGATCGGCACGCTCGCCGGCGGCATCGCCCACGATTTCAACAACATCCTCACGATCATCATCCCTTGCGCGCAGTTCGCGCACGAGGAGCTCGAGGCCTCGCCCACCGCTCGCAAACACCTGAACCTCGTCCTGCAGGCGGCCAATCGCGCCAAGATGCTCGTGCAGCAGATCCTCGCCTTCAGCCGACGCCAGCCCCACGCCTTCGGGCCCGTCGACCTCGCCCATATCGTGCGCGAGACCGAGACCCTGATCGCCTCCGCCCTCCCCGCCGGCGTGAAAATCGAATCCGTCGTTCCGCGCCGCCTGCCCTTCGTGCTCGCCGATGCCACCCAGCTCCACCAGGTGCTCATGAATCTCTGCACCAACGCGGAGCACGCGCTGCGCGGACGCCCCGACGGGCGCATCCGCATCCTGATGGACGTCCTCGATCTCGATCCGGACGCGCCGGGCGCCGATCCCGCGCTGCCTGAGCGGCGCTACGTCCGCGTCACGGTCGAGGACAATGGCGTCGGCATGCCCGAACACGTGCGCCAACGGGTCTTCGAGCCCTTCTTCACCACCAAGGCCCCCGAGCAAGGCACCGGCCTCGGTCTCGCCGTCGCGCACGGCATCGTCCAGGAGCACGGCGGCGTTATTCGCATCGAGAGCACGCCAGGCCTCGGAACACGGGTGGAGGTGCTTTTCCCCGCCCCCGAAAACCTCTCCTCCAACGAAAAACCGTCCGCGCTGCCCCTCGCGCGCGGACACGGCGAGACCATCTTGCTCGTGGACGACATCCCCGGGGTTCTCGAAAGCATCGGCGCCTTGCTCAGGCATGGCGGCTACGAAGTCGTCGGTTTTCATCAGGCCAGCGCCGCGCTCCTCGCATTCGTCGAGGCGCCCGAACGCTTCGATCTGCTCGTCACCGATCTGAGCATGCCCGGGATGAACGGCCTCGACCTGTGTCGGGAAATCCGTCGCGTCCGCACCGACCTCCCGATGCTCGTCATCACCGGCTTCGACGGCGGCGTCGCCCCCGACGAACTCGCCGCCGCGGGCGTGGACGCGCTCGTGACCAAACCGATCGACAGCACCGTGTTCTTCCAGCGCCTTCGCGAACTGCTGCGGAATACACGGAAATGATTTCCGCGGATCGCACGCGCCGCGGTTTGCGCACGGTTCCAAAACTTGGCTGATTCCGCTCCGGTCCCTCCCCCAAGTGAAACGCACCCGTCTTTTCCTCCTCTTCACCGGCGCCGCCGCCTTCGCCGCCGTCGCCGCCGTCATCGTCTCCGCCCGCCGCATCGAACGCGCCACGGCCCCGGCCCTTGCGCCCGACCTCGCCGGCCTGCCCCATCGACGCGTCGCCCTCGTGCTCGGCTGCTCCCCCGTGCTCGGCTCCGGCCGGGCCAACTGGTATTTCGAGAAGCGAATCGAGGCGGCCGCCGCCGTTTTCGCCGCCGGCAAGGCCGACTACCTGCTCGTCAGCGGAGACAATCACGCCGTCGGCTACGACGAGCCCACCGCGATGAAGGAGGCCCTGGTGAAACGCGGCGTGCCCGCCGACCGCGTCGTGCTCGATTACGCCGGCTTCAGCACCCTCGACTCCGTCGTGCGGGCCCAGAAGGTCTTCGGCCTTTCCGGGTTTTGCATCATCAGCCAACGCGACCACGCGCAGCGCGCCCTCTACATCGCGCAGACCAAGGGGCTCTCCGCCGTCGCCTACCCCGCCGCCGACGTCACCGCGCGGCAAGGGCTGCGAACCCGCCTCCGCGAATCGCTCGCCCGCGTGCGCACCTTGCTCGATCTGCACGTGTTCGGCCGCACCCCGCGCTTCCTCGGCCCCAAGATCGAGATCGGGCCGGGCGTCTGAAAACACACGGGCTCACAACGCCCCCGCCGCGGCGAGGATCGTTCGCACCGTCTCCAGATTATCCGGTCCCGCGCCGCTCAGCGCGGCCACCGCGGCGCTTCGACGTCGCGCGGGATCGGCGATGCTCTGTATCCACTTCGCCGCGACCGCCGGATCCTTCCCCGCGTAGACGGCCACCAGGGTGACCACCC
>CBIHRE010000134.1:0-10737 GCA_966212385.1 uncultured Akkermansia sp.
GGGACCTTTTCCTCGGTGGCGAGTTCGCGGACGACGACGGGGTAGTCGCCGTGGGTGTCGACAAGCCTGGCGCCGGCTTCGTCCCATTTGCGGCGCGCGACGGAGGTGGCGAGGACGGGATTGGCTCCGTGTGCGCGGATCTCGCGGATGAAGCGGAGGAGATTGTCGCGATAGGCGCCGCGGGCGGGTGCGCCGAGCGCGGGTTTGTCCAGTTTCTCGTCGTTGTGGCCGAATTGGAGGATGACCCAGTCGCCGGGTTTTAGGTCGGCGACGAGCTGGGACCAGAGTTGCTCATCGATGAAGGACTTGGTGCTGCGGCCGTCTTTGGCGCGGTTGTCGAGTTTGGCGGGGGCGACGACGAATTCCTTGAAGAGCTGGCCCCATCCGCGTTCGGGGTGCGGGGCTCGCTTCAACTTGTTGGCGGCGGTGGAGTCGCCGGCGATGAAGATGGTCGGCGCGGTATCGGCGGCCGGGGGCGCGGGGAGCGCTTGGGCGGCGTGCAGCGCGGAAAACGCGAGCGCGAACAGGCAGAGGGCGAGGGGACGGAGGCGCGTGAGCATGGTGGCGGGGAAGATGTCAGCCGGTGATGAGGGCCACGTCATGCGGAGCGAGCTCCACGAAGTCGCCGTCGTTGAGCGGACGGGCGGAGATTTCGTCGCGGCGCGCGCCGAGAGGGACGGGAACGCGCACGGGCGACTCGGTCTGGTTGATGAGGAAGCGGAGGCGGCGACCGTCGGGGAACACGCGTTCCACGGTCTCGACGCCGGGGACGGCGGAGAGCGGCGCGGGCAGCGCGTCGAAGTGTCTCAGGATCGGCAGCAAGGCCTCGGTGAACTCGCGTGTGAGATAGGTGCCGACGTAGAAGACCTGGCCCCCTCCGAGGGGACGGCGGGTGATGGCGGCGGAGCCGGCGAGGTGGCGCGTGGTCCAACGGGCGACGACCTCCGCGCCGGAGCCGGCGTCGGGGACGAGTTGTTCATACCAAAGCGTGGTCGGTGTGTCTTCGGCGGCCCCGGCGAGGCGCAGGGCGAGAGGGCGTAGATCCGGGCGGTTTTGACGGCCGTATTCCTCGACGGTGGCGCCCACGAGACCGCGGAGGGCGCCGGGCAGAGTGTCGGCAACCACGTTGCTTCGCAGGTCACGGCAAGCGCTGCGCGCGCCGACCAGGAGCGTGCCGCCCTCGGAGACGAAACGCTCCAGGGCAGGAATCCATGCGGGATCAAAGATCGCGAAATGGGGAACGATGTAGAGTCGGAGGCCGGCGAGGACGTCGGACGGATGGACGACGCCGACGGCGTGGCCGGCGCGGTAGAAAACGCCGTGGACGGTTTCGGCCATGGACTTCGGTGAAGGCAGTCCGTGCGTTATGGGCTCATGGCCGTGCTGGACGGAGAAATCGGCGCCCGCGACGCCGACATCGATTCGGATGGAGGAGCCGAGGAGCAGCGGGCCGAGGCGGGCGAGTTCGGCGCCGAGGCGGGAGGCCTCGTAGTAGCGGCGGCGCGGGACGTCGTCGTGGTCGAGGATGCCTTCCCAGTATTCCTCGGCGCCGAAACGGCAGGATCGCTCGCGAAAAAAGAGCAGTCCGTCGGCGCCGCGGGCGATGCTGGACCAGGCGAGGCGGCGCATCTCCCCGGGGGCGGGCTTGTCGTGGTAGTAGTCGCCCTGTCCACCGGCGCCCGATTGGTGCTCGAGCATGAGGAAGTGGCCGGAGAAGGCGCGGACGTGGTCCAGATTGAAGGCGTGTCCGGCGGCGCGGCCGCGCAGGTCGTAGTCGAAGAAAGGATACGAATCGTAGCCGAGGAAATCGAGGTCTCGGGTGAAGTCGCCGCGGTAGTCGATGGCGCCGAAGCAACCGTTGTGGGTGACGAACCAGCGGGGCTGGATGGCTCGCAGGATATCGACCTGGTCGCGCTGGAAGGCGACGACGCCGTCGGAGAGGAAGCGTTGGTAGTCGAGCCAATGGGCGGGGTTGGGCAGCGAGGGGCGGTCGCGGCGAGGCAGGACGACGTCCTCGAAGCGGGCGTAGGTGTTGGCCCAGAAGGCGGTTCCCCAGGCCCGGTTCAGGGCGGCTATGTCGCCGGAGAAACGGGCGCGCAGCCACTCTACCCAGGCGGCCTCGGCGGCGGGGGAATAGTCCTCGCGGAAGTGGCAGTGAAATTCGTTGTCGGTCTGCCAGCCGAGGACGTGGGGATTGTCTCGGTAGTGCTCGGCGAGGGCGCGGGTGATCTTGCGCGAGTAGTCCTGATAGACGGGGCTGAAGTGGCCGGCGTGCTGGCGCGAGCCGTGTTCCTGGCGGCGGCCGTCGGCGTCGATGCGCAGCACCTCGGGGTGGTCGCGGGTGAGCCAGCGCGGAGGTGCGGCGGTGGGCGTGCAGAGGAGGGTGCGGATGCCGACGGCGCCGAAGCGGGCGATGGTTTCGTCAAAGAGGGAAAAGTCGAAGACGCTTTCGGCGCGCTCGATGATATCCCAGGCGAATTCGCCCATGCGGACGACGTTCCAGCCGGCGGCGCGGAAACGCCCGGGATCGCGGGCGCGGGTGGCGGCGTCCCAATGCTCGGGGTAGTAGGCCGAGCCGTAGAGAAACTCGCGCAGGGACGTGGGGTGAAGGTGGGAGAGCGGGCGGGGCATACTTCGCGAAAGGCGAGGGGCGGTCGGGCGGATCAGGGCAGGCGGGTCTCGGCGGGGCCGTCGTAGGAGGGGCGCAGGCCGCCGAGGTCGAGGACGATTTTGTCGACGACCACGCCGGCATCGACGGCGACGAGGTGGAGGGTGTGCCATCCCGGAGAAAGCGAGGCCGGGAGCTGCAGGGTGGCTTCGGTGGCGTTGGCGAGGACGCGCTGTTTCCACGCGTCGGATTTCGGGTCGAACCCGGAAGTCACGGCGAGCGGGAGCGGGGCGCCGTCATCGATGGAGAGAGCGAGGCGCAGGCCTTTGCCCGAAATGATCGGATGGGTGGGAAGGAGGCGAACGCGGACGGTGACAGGCGAGGTGGCGGCCGACGAAACGTGGAAGCGATAACCAAGGCGCGGAGCGGAGGCGGGCGTGATTTTAGCGGTGGATGGCAGGACGGTGACGGCGGAGCCGCCGCGGCCGAGGCCGGGGACGGAGCGCCAGCCGGCGCCGGAGGCCAGGTCTTCTCGAGAGGTGAAATGGCCGGCGAGGATGGAGACGACGCCGTCGCGCTCGACGAAATCGCCCGGGCGGGCCCCGACCGGGGCGACGAGCGGCGAGGGGGCTGAGGCGGGATCGAGAGCGCGGACCGCGGTCTGGGCGGGAGAGTCGAGGTCGGGAATCGGGTCGGGTTGAAAACTCTTCCACTCTTTGGCGGAGAGCCCGTTGACGGAGAGGATGTGGCGCCATTTTCCGCCGGCGATCTGTTCGTTGTAGCGGCGGGTCAGTTCGGCGACGCGGGCGTCGGCGCGCCGGGAGAGGGCGAAAGTTGCGACGGCGGCGGCATTTTCGCCGCGTGCTTTCTGGATGCGTGCGAGTTCGGCGCGGAAGTAACGCTCGTTGGCGACGGCGGCGGCCGAAACGGGGTAATCGACCAGCTCGAAAAAGGCGTCCTGAGCCTCGGCGGGGAGGAGGGCGGCCACGGCGGCGGTATCGCGGGCAAGCGCGGCGTAGGCGTCGAGACGGGTGGTGATTTCGGTCTCGGTGAGCGTGGTGGGCGCGTAGGCTGTCTTGGGCAGGTGCCACTGGAGGTGCTCGGGCTTGCGAGCGAAGGCTTGGTGGCGAGCCCAGATGTCGGCGATTTTCTCGGCGTGCTTGGCGCCGAAGTCGCGCGCGGCCATGGCGTGGAGAAAGCGGGACGGCGCGTCGGGCGCGGTGCGGTCGGCGTGCCAGGCGAGCTCGAGGAAGAACTCGGCGGACTGCTCGTTGGCCTTGAGGTCGCCGACGTTGGCGACCCAAAGCGTGCGGGCGCCTTGTTCGTAGGCTTTGGTCATCTCGGACCAGACGAGCGCGGGCGGGAGGGAGTCGAACCAGAGCCAGGCGAGGGGGGCGCCGAGGTAGGAGAGGTGGTAGTAGACGCCGAGGCCGCCGGAGCGGGCGCGCTCGGCGTCGGTGGCGAAGCGGCGGATGTAGCCGAAGTTGTCGTCGGGCCAGACGAGCGTGACGTCGTCGGGCACCTTCATGCCGGCGAGGTAGTCGTCGAGGACCTCCTTGTAGGGGCAGAAAATCTGGCCGACGCGGGTCGGGTCGCCGTCGCCGAGGTGGCGGGCGAGCATGTCGCGCTGTTTGCCGAAGATCTCGGTGAGGGTGGCGATGCGCTCGGCCTGGTTTTTCGGTCCGACGATAGGGCTGTCGTGGATGCCGCGCATGCCGAGGGTGAAGAGGCTTTCGCCATGGGTGCGCTCCTTCACGCGTTGCTCCCAGTAGTCGAGGACGCCGGCGGGGTTCCTGATGTAGTCGTAGTCGTCTTTGGGCGCGGTCCATTCGCCGACGTTGTTGCGGAGCATGGGCTCGGCGTGACTGGAGCCGAGGATGATGGCGTAGGCGTCGGCGACGGCGGCGTTCCCGGGAACCTGGTGAAAAGGCGTGGTGGTCGGGTGCATGCCGGGCCAGAGGAGATTGGCGCGGAGGCGGAGCAGGAGCTCGAACATGCGCCCGTAGGTCTTGGGGCCGATGTTGCCGACCTCGGGCTCGTGGGTTTTGGCGGCCCAGGGAACAAGGCCCCAGTCCTCGTCGTTGATGAAGATGCCGCGGTATTTGACCGCGGGCTGGTCGACGGGCTCTTCGCCGGCGGAAAAACGCAACGCGGAGCGGCGGGCGACGGGCACGTCGGCCCACCAATACCAAGGGGAGACGCCGATGCGGCGGGACAGTTCGTAGACGCCGTAGGCGAGCCCGCGCCGATCCGAGCCGGAGACGGTGAGCGTGCGCGTGGTGGCGGAGAGTTGAAAGGCTTCCCAGCGTCCGGCGAGGGAAGCGGGCGAGAGAGCGAGCTCGACGCGGGGAATGGAGGCGTCGGCGGGCGGTGTATCGAGAATTTCAGGACGGACGCCCGCGACGCGTTCGATGTCGGCGGCGAAGTCGCGGGCGGCGATCTTCACGACCTCTGGCGCGTCGGCCGGCACGACAAGCGGGGCGGCGCGGCCCTCGGCTACGAGGGGAAAGGCGGGCGTCGGGGCCGGGCCGGCGGAGTCGGAATCAACAAGGACGACCGGCGAGGCCCAGGCGGCCACCGGGGCGATAAGAACGACGAGGAGGAGGCGGCGGGTTATGAGAGCGAGGAGCATTGGGCTAGGAGCAAGGAGCCGAAGGGCGGAAGACCGGACGGGACGGAGGGGAAGTTTCGTGGGCGCGGAGCAGGCCTTCGCGGTATTGGCGCGGAGTCTGGCCGAGGCGGCGTTTGAAGGCGTGGTGGAAGTGGGGGGCGCTGGCGAAGCCGATGCTCGCGGCGACTTCCGCGACGGAAGGCTCGGCGTGGGCGAGCAGGCGGCAGGCGTGGGCGAGACGGCGGTTCAGGAGCTCCTCGGTGAGGGTGGAGCCGAGCTGCGTTTGCAGGAGTTGTTGCACGGTGCGGGGGGCGACGCGCACGGCGGCCGCCACCTCGGACAAGCCGAGCGGCCGATGGTGGTGGCGGTCGAGATGGAGGAGAATCTCGCGGAGGACCGGATGCGTGACGGCGAAAAACTCGGTGCTGCGCCGCGTGGTCACGCCATCGGGCGGCAGGATGACGCGGGTGCGGCGCGAGGCCCGGCCGGCCATGATCGCTTCGAGCAGTTCGGCTCCGCGGGCGCCGACTTGCTCGAGCGGGTGGCGCACGCTGGACAGCGGGACGCAGGAGGTTTCGCAGACGAGAGGATCGTCGTCGACGCCGAGGATGGCGATCTCCTCGGGCACGAGTCGGCCGAAGTGCAAGGCGGCGTCGAGGACGCGGCTGGCCATAAGATCGTTGAAGCAAAAGACGGCGAGGGGCGCGGGTAGGGTCGAGAGCTGGGCGTGGAGCCGGCCAAGCTCGGCGGACCAGTCGAGCGAGGCGTCGTCGAGGGGCGGAGCGGAATCGAGCTCGACGCAGGCATGGCCGTGCTCGGCGAGCGCGGCGGCGAAGGCCGCGTGGCGTTGGCGGCTCGCGGCCGAATCTGGCGAGCCGTAGTAGGCGAAGCGCCGATGTCGCCGCTCCAGGAGATAGCCGGCGGCGGCGCGACCGATGGCGGAGTTGTCGCCGACGACGCGCGCCCCGGCGAAGTGTTTCGGATCGGAGCAGAGGCTCACGACGGGAATCCGGCTGCGCAGGATCGAATCCACGACCGAATCCGGGAAAACGTCGGCGATGATAAGACCTTGGAGCGAGCCGAGCCCGGAAAGCGGGCGGTCTTCGGCGTGGATGCGCATGCTCAGGTGCCAGCGCCGACGTCCGGCATGCGCCGCCACGGCCCGGTGGATGAGCGGGTTGTAGCGATGGCGGAAGACGAGAAGGACGTGGGACAGCGGCATGGCGCGGCAACGGGGGTTTGCGCGATAACGGAGAGATATGAAGCAGAAATTGCTTATAAGCGCAGGCGCGAGGTTGTTTTACAGTATGAAGAAGCTGCGCGGTATCCCGGCGGCCTGTCGGGGAAGGAAGACGATACTCCGGGCGGATCGTGCTAGTTATTGGGCGATGCGATGAAGGCTCTTACGGTCGGAAACCGATAGGCTGGCTGGACGTGTTTTGGTCGCTGAGATGACACAGGTCGTTTCCGCGCATTGTCCGCCGTTCCGATCGAGCGGTGCTCGCGGCGCACACTCCAGGCCCCCTTTTTCGATGACCTCGTTTCAATTCAAGTTTCTCCCCGGCGAACTCTGGTGGGGCGGTCGCGCGTGCGACGGCCTGCAAATGCCTTTCGACGCGGAGGACGGGTTTCGCGTCGACCTGCGCGACAACGGCGCCAACCAGGTTTCGCCTTTCTTCGTTTCGGACAAAGGCCGCTATCTCTGGAGCGAGGGGCCCTTCGTGCTGCGGGTCGAGGCGGGCGAGTTGCGTGGGGAGGGAGTGGCCGCGGTCGAACTCGCCGCGGGGCATGGCACGCTGCGAGGGGCCTTTCTCGCCGCCCGCGCGAAACACTTCCCCGCGCCGGGGGCGATGCCCGAACCGCTGCTTTTTCGTGCGCCGCAATACAACACCTGGATCGAGCTGATGTATGACCAGGAGGAGTCGGCGATCCTGGCCTATGCGGAGCGATTGATCGCCGAGGGTTATCCGCCGGGCGTGCTGATGATCGACGACAACTGGCAGGAGGACTACGGGGTATGGGAGTTTCACCGCGCGCGCTTCCGCGACCCGAAGGCGATGATCAAGCGCCTGCATGCGCTAGGCTTCCAGGTGATGCTGTGGGTCTGTCCTTTCGTGTCGCCGGACTCGATGACCTTCCGGCAGCTGCGCAAGGCGGGTGGGCTCGTGCTCGCGGACGACGGGAAACCCTTCCTCTCCGACTGGTGGAACGGTTTTAGCGGCGTGCTCGATCTTACGCGGTCCGAGGGCCGCGACTGGTTCGAGGGAAGTCTGTGGTATCTGAAAAAAGAATACGGCGTGGACGGCTTCAAGTTCGACGCCGGCGACCTCAATTTTTACCCGCGCGAGGCGACGGCGCAGCTCGAGGCCTTCGCGCGGCTCGGGGCGAAGTTTTCGCTCAACGAATTTCGCGCCGGATGGAAATCCGCCGATCTTCCGCTCGCGCAACGGCTCGCCGACCGCAACCACGCGTGGGACGCGATGGGCCTCGCCTCGGTGCTGCCCAACCAGATCGCGCAGGGCCTGCTCGGCCACGCCTTCGTGTGTCCCGACATGATCGGCGGCGGGCAATACGACTCGTTTCTCGGCGACGGGTTCTCCGTCGATCCGGAGCTGGTCGTGCGCTACGCGCAGGCGGCGGCGCTGTGCCCGATGATGCAGTTCTCCGTCGCGCCCTGGCGCATCCTCGACGCCCGGCATGCGGCGCTTTGCCGCGAGGCGGCGTTGCTGCACGCCCGTTTCGGCGAGGAGATTTTGCAACTGGCGCGCGAGTCGGCGCGCACGGGCGAGCCGATGCTGCGCGCGTTGGAGTATGCGTTTCCGGGGCAAAGTTACGGGCGCATCCGCGACCAATTCCTGCTTGGCGATTCGCTGCTGGTGGCGCCGGTGCTGGAGAAAGGCCGTTTCGAGCGGCAGGTCGTCGTTCCCCCGGGGCGTTGGCGCGACGACGAAGGTGTGGAGCATGTCGGGCCGGCGACGCTCACGTTGCGGGCGCCGTTGGAGCGGCTGATCTGGATGCGCCGTCAGGCCGATTGACGCAGGTGGCGTGCTTTCGCAGCTTCGTCCGAAAATGCAACGTCTGCGCGTCGCCGATTTTTTTCACCACCCGCAGCTGGCGGTGACGATATGGGCGGAGTCGAACCAAGCGTCCTTTCCGCCCCATCGGCATGAGTTCGCCGAGCTCGTGGTCGTAAGGGCCGGCGCGGGTTCGCACCTCACCGCGCAAGGCAGCTACCCGATCGCGGCCGGCGACGTGTTTTTTATCCCGCCGGAACAGGCGCATGGCTACGCGGAGGTCCGAGGCCTGAGCCTGTGCAACGTGCTTTTCCTGCCGGGCCGCATGGATCCGCCGAGCGGGGAGCTGCAGGCCTTGCCGGGCTATCAGGCCCTGTTCGAGTCGGAGCCGCGTTATCGCGACGCGCAGGGGTTCGCGGGGCACCTGCGTCTGCCTCCGGACGAACTCGAGCGGGTGTCGGCCTTGCTTCGTGAGCTGCAGGAAGAAACGGGCCGATATGCGCCCGGCGGAGCGACTTTGGTGGAGGCGCTTTTCCGGCAACTGCTCGTGCGACTGGCGCGCAGCTATGGGGCGCACGCATCGCCCGGCGGTCGCCGGCTGCTGGCGGTGCAGCGCGCGGTGCGGCATATCGAGGCGAACCTCGAGCGGACGATCACGCTGGAGGAGTTGTCCAGGCAGGCGAAGATGTCGCCGACGAGTTTCAAGCGCGCCTTCAAGGAGGTGACCGGCACCTCGCCGATCGACTATGTGCTACAGACGAGGCTGGCGCGCGCCTGCCACTTGTTGCGCGATCCGGAGCGCAACGTGACGGAGGCTGCGCTCGAGGCGGGCTTCAACGACAGCAACTACTTCGCGAGGCAGTTTCGACGGCGAATGGGCTGCACGCCACGCGAGTGGCGGACGCGGGAGATGAAAGCGTGATCACGGAGACGCCCATTCGAAGCGATGTGTGCCCGAAACGGCCAGGGCAGGCGGACGCGAATCGGGGAACTCGACGGTGGCGGTGGTGTTCGGCGGGACGACGACGGTGAGCTCGATTTTGCCGTTGGCGCGGGTCCAGGCGCTGGAGGCCTTGCCGTAGGGCGTTTCGAGCTCGGCTCGGGCGGAGTCGAGCTGGGAGACGAAGAGCGGGCGGACGAAGAAGTGTTTGTAGCCGGGCTGCGCAGGGTCTGGTGCGAGGCCGGCGACGCGCTCATACATCCATTGGCCGATGGCGCCGTAGGCGTAGTGGTTGAATGAATTCATCCCGACGTCGCCGAAGCCGTGTTCGTGGCTGTAGCTGTTCCAACGCTCCCACATGGTGGTGGCGCCTTGATTGATCGGGTAGAACCAGGACGGGTAGGTTTCCTTGAAGAGCAACTCGCACGCGGTGTCGGCGTGGCCGGTCTGGTCGAGAGCCTGAGTGAGGAAGGGCGTGCCGAGGAAGCCGGTGCGGAGGTGGCCGCCGGCCTCGCGGACGAGGCGGACGAGATTTTCTCCGGCGGGAGCCTTGAGGCTCGCGGGGATCAGGTCGAAGCAGATGGCGAGGACGTAGGCGGTCTGCGTCTCGGGGGCGTTTTTGAGTTTTCCGTTCGCGTCGAAATAGTGCTTCGCGAAGGCGGCGCGGACGGAGGCGGCCTCGGCGGCGTAGCGCTCGGCCTCGGCATCGCGACCGAGAACACGGGCGGAGTCGGCGACGATCTGCACGCTGCGGGCGTGGAAGGCGGAGGCGAGGAGGGGCAAGGGCGTGTCGCCGATGCGGTCGGACATGTTGTCGCCCGGCTTGGGAGGAGTTTGCTGGTAGGGCTGGAGCCAGTCGCCGTAGCCGCGGGCCTTGGGGAGCAATCCATCGACGGTCTGCGTGCGATACCAAGCGAGGAAGCGCTCCATCATGGCGAAGTTGTCCGCGAGGACGGAGGCGTCGCCGGTGCGGACGTAGACGTCCCACGGGATGATGGTGGCGGCGTCGGACCAGCCGGGGGAGTGGCCGCCCCAGGTGGTGCCGGCGGCGGGGATGACGTCGGGGATCTGACCGTTGGCGCGCTGGTCGTCGCGCATGGAGGCGAGCCAGCTTTTCCAAAAGGCGTGCGCGTCGGTGTTGAACATCGCGGTGGGGCAGAAGGCCTGAGCGTCGCCGGTCCAGCCGAGGCGTTCGTCGCGCTGCGGGCAGTCGGTGGGGATGTCGACCGAGTTGCCGCGCCAGCCCCAGAGGATGTTGCTTTGGAGCTGGTTCAACTTCGCGTGCGACGAGACGAAGGAGCCTGCGGCTGGGAGGTCGGAGTGGAGGACGACACCGGCGACCCAGTCGAGTTGCGGCTTGGCGTCGGCGGGGAGGCCGGAGAGTTCGACATAGCGGAAGCCGTGGAAGGTAAAATGCGGCTCCCACTCGACGAGGCCGGTCTCGGCGGCGGTGTAGGTATCGGTCGATTTGGCGGAGCGGTAGGCCTCGGTGTAGGGCGTGCCGTCGGCCTTGAGCATCTCCGAGAAACGGAGCGTGATGGTGCGGTCTTTTTCGGCCGGGACT
>CBIHRE010000135.1:0-10689 GCA_966212385.1 uncultured Akkermansia sp.
ATGCCGATGCCGGTGTCGGCGACGCGGAAGTGGACGAAGGGGCGGCCCTCGCGCGGGGCTACGGAGACGTGGAGGGTGATGCGGCCCTCGTGGGTGAACTTGGCGGCGTTGCTGAGGAGGTTGAAGAGGGTCTGGCGGACCTTGGTGACGTCGGCGTGGAGGACGCCGAGGCCGGGGGCGGGCTCGAGGACGAGGGTGTTGTTGTTCTTGGCGACGAGGGGGCGGATGGTGGAGGCGACTTCCTCGACGAGGACGGGGAGGGGGGCGTCCTCGAGGTAGAGGGTCATTTTGCCGGCCTCGATTTTCGAGATGTCGAGGACGTCGTTGATGAGGCCTAGGAGGTGTTTGCCGGCGGCGTGGATTTTTTTGAGGTCGGGGATGGCGTCCTCGTTGCCGGTGTCCTCGGCGTCCTCGATGAGCATCTCGCTGTAGCCGATGATGGCGTTCATCGGGGTGCGGAGCTCGTGGGACATGTTGGCGAGGAAGGCGGACTTGGTGCGGTTGGCCTCCTCGGCGGCCTCGCGGGCCTGGAGGAGGGCGGCCTCGTCCTGCTTGCGCTTGGTGATGTCGACCTGGACGACGACGTAGCTTTCGACCTCGCCGCGGGCGTCAAGGATGGGCTGGCCGTCGACGAGGACCCAGAGGGGGGCGCCGTCTTTGCGGTAGTTGAGGACCTCGAGTTGGAAGGGGCGTTTTTGCGCGCGGGCTTTTTTCTTGGTGGCGAGGGCGGCGGGATCGGTGTCGGGCCCCATCAAGAAATCGTCGGGGTGGCGGCCGATGGCCTCGGCGGGGGTGTAGCCGGTGAGGCGGGTGAAGGAGTCGTTGACCCAGGTGATTTTGCCGTGGGTGTCGGTGATGATGACGCCGTTGTAGGTGCGGGCGGCGACGAGGGCGAGGCGGCGGGCCTCGGCTTGGAGGCGCTCGGCCTCGGCGAGGGCGGTGGAGAGGCGACGGGCGAGGACGTAGCCGAGGGCGAGGGCGGCGACGATGAGCGGAACCATGAAGCCGAAGACCGGCAGGACGCGCGACCAGGTCTCGTGCTGGATGTCGTCGGCGCGATGGGCGGCGAGCAGGGTGAATTTCCAGAGGGAGAAGGGCTCGGCGTGCCAGGTCCAGCCGGCCTCGTCGCGCCAATCGCGGTCGCCGGCGTGGGCGCGGGCGGCGGCCTGGATGAGGGTGGTGTCGGCGCCTTTGGTGGAGAAGAGGGCGCGGCCGTCGCGGTCGACGAAGGCGAAGAAGCCGCGATCGAGGAGACGGGCGTCGGCGAGTTGCTGGCCGATGCGTTCGAGGTTCTCGACGAGGTAACCGACGTAGTGGACGCCGACGATGGCTCCGGCGGAGTCGAAAATGGGTTCGTAGCCGGTGAGGTAGGGGCGGCCGAGGATGTCGACGACGCCGTAGAAGGCTTTGCCTTGGCGGATCGAGGCGATGGCGGGGCCGGAGGGGTCGAGGACGGTGCCGACGGCGCGGGAACCGTCGGAGCGCTGGACGTTGGTGGAGACGCGGACGAAGTCCTCGCCGGAGCGGACGAAGAGGGTGGCGGTGCCGCCCATGAGGTTGGTGACGTGGTCGACGACGGTGAAGTCGTTGGCGACGGGGGTGAGGCCGAAGCGGAGGACGGGGACCTCGCGATCACCGACGCGCTCGGTGGCGCCGTTTGGGGCGAAGTTGGCGGAGCCGAGTTCGTCGGTGGCGGAGCGCAGGACGCGCATGGAGGCGCGGACGCGCTCGAGGTAGGCGCCGTGGGTGGAGACGAGTTCGCGGCCGACCTGGGTGATGCGGGTGTTGATGTCGTCGGCGAGGTCGGCCTCGACGGTATGGCGGAGGTTGCGATAGCCGCCGAAGAGGGCGAGGCCGACGAGCGCGGCGACGAGAAGGAACCAGCCGAGAAGGCGGAGATGAAGGGAGCGGTGCACGCGGAGGACGGAGGTCGGGGGGGGCGGATGCCGGAAGACGGATGCCGGAAGATGGAGGTCGGAGGATGGAGGGCGAAGGACGGATAACGGAGGCGGAAGCGCGGGGGAAAGATCAGAGGTCGAAGCGCACGATGGTGAAGTCGTCGTCGAGGGGGCCGGGGCCGTGGAGGGCGCGGACCTGGGCGTGGAGGGAATCGAGGTCGTTCGAGCCGGGGACGCGGGGCTGGCCGAGGAAGTCGCGGAGCTCGTCGAGGCTCCACATGCCGCCGGTGTCGGCGCGGGCGATCTCGTAGACGCCGTCGCTCAGGAGGTATAACCGCGCGGGGCCGGGGATGTGGCGCGTGAAGCTCTTGTAGAACATGCCTTCGAGGCCGCCGATCACCATGCCGGCGCCGGCGAGGGGCTCGGCGGGGGCGGAGGCGGTGGTGTTGGAGGCAACGAGGAGCGCGGGCGGGTGGCCGCCGGCGGCGAAACGGAGCGTGCGCGTGGAGGGCTGCCAGACGCCATACCAGAGGGTGAAATACATCTCGTTCTGGCGCTCCATGAGGAAGGCGTTGTTGAGCGCGGCGAGGACGAGGCCGGGGTCGCGGAAGTCGACGCCGGGGAGGGTGGAGCCGCGGAGGACGTTGATCGCGGCGGCGGAGAGCAAGGCGGCGCCCACGCCGTGGCCGCAGACATCGAGCAGGTAGACGGCGAAGTGGTCGTCGTCGATCCAGTGGTAGCCGAAGGAGTCGCCGCCGAGTTCGGTTGAGGGAACGAGGCGCCAGTCGACGTTGATCGCGCGGCAAGGGCCGGGAGCGGGAAGCAGCGAGCGGATGTAGTTTTCCGCCTCGGTGAGCTCGGCGCGGAGGCGGGTCTGGGTTTGCTCGATGGTGGCGAGGTAGGCGGCCTCCTGGTCGCGGAAGCGTTTCTTTTGCAGGCCGGCGCCGATGCGGGCGCGGAGGAGGACTGGGTTGAAGGGCTTCGGGAGAAAGTCTTCGGCGCCGTTTTCGATGCACTTCACGACGGCGGCGAGCTCGTCGAGGGCGGAGATCATGATGACGGGGAGGTGGCGCAGGCGGGCGTCGGCCTTGAGCGCGCGGAGGGTGGAGAAGCCGTCGAGGACGGGCATCATCATGTCGAGGAGGACAAGGTCGAAGGGTTCGGCGCGCAGTTTGGCGATGGCGGCCTCGCCGTCTTCGGCTTCGGCGACGGTGTGGCCTTGGCGGGTGAGCTGGCGGGCGAGGACGTCGCGGTTGCCGGGTTCGTCGTCGACGACGATGATGCGGCCGGGGTCGGCGGCGGGGGCGTCGGCCGTTTCGCCCGCGGAGGCGGCGAGGAGCGCGGCGAGGTCGAGGGGCGGGGCGGATTGGGCGGAGGCGACGGCGGCGGCCGCCGCGGTCGTGGCGGCGGAAGCGGCGGCGGAAACAGGCGCGAGGGTGACGCGCGCGTCGGTGAGGTTTTCGTTGATCTGGGCGAGGAGCTGCTGCGCGGCGCGGCGGATCTTGTGGAGATCGGGCGCGTAGGCCTCGCCGTGGCCCGCGTCGCCGACCTCGTCGATGAGGAGCTCGCTGTAACCGAGGATCTGGTTGATCGGCGTGCGGAGATCGTGGCGGAGCTGGGCGAGCGGAGTGGGAGCGGCGGAAGACATGGGAGCTAGGTGCGAGGAGCAGGGAGCCAGGAGCCGGAGACGTTTGGTGTTTATTGAAGGGCAGATGCGTTTCGCCAATCCCCGAACGTGAAATTGGAGAATGAAAAAAGGCGCCTCGCGGGAGCGAGGCGCCGGGGGGGAAGGCGGGGCGGAAGAAACGGGGAGGGCGCGAGGGCGTTGAGACGAACGAGGGACGGAGACGACCGACGGGCCGAGGGACCGGCCCGTCCACCGGGACGGAAGCGGCGATTTTCAGGAGGTGCGCGGGGTGTAGGTCGTCTGCTTGAGCCCCTTGCCGAGGAGGGCGCGGAAGGTGGCGAGGTTTTTGACCGCGCCAAGGGCGATGAGCTGGCGGGCCATGTTGCCTACGGCGGTGCCTTCGAGGGCGAAGCTGACCACGGGCACGCCGCTGGCGTCGGCGGTGGCCTGGCAGAGGATGCGGTTTTTGGAGCCGCCGCCGACCACGAGGATGCGTTTGAACGTGCGGCCGGACATGCGCTCGAAAGCGGCCTTGGCGTCGGCGTGGCCGCGGCCGAGCGACTCGCAGATGAGGCGGACGTAGCCGGCGAGGTTTTTCGGGGCGGCGAGGCGGCGCTTTTTCAGGTGGGCGTCGATCGCTGCCTTCATGGATTTCGGGTTGGAGAAGGATGGATCCGAGACATCGAGGAGCGCGGCGGGGGCGGGGAGTTTCTCGGCGTCGGCGATGAGCTTGGCCCACTCGGCGTCGGTCTTGGGGCGCGAGGCGAAGTCCTTCATCGTGCCTTCGAGGAGCCAGAGGCCGATGACGTTGGTGAGGGGACGGTAGCGGCCGTCGCCGATGCGTTCGTTGGCGACGCGCTTGGCGAGGGCTTCGGCGCCGAGGAGGGGCGAGTCGCTTTCGAAGCCGACGAGCGACCAGGTGCCGGAGCTGAGGAAGAGGTCGGTGCCCTCGGGCGAGGCGGGCATGGCGTCGTAGGCGCAGGCGGTGTCGTGGCCGGGGACGGCGATGACCTGGGTCTTTTCGAGGCCGGGGAAGTTTTTGACTTTGCCCAACTTCGCGCCGGCGAGGACGGGCTTGGTGAACCACTGGGCGGGGATGCGGAAGTGGTCGAGGGCGGCGCGCGACCAGTCGGTGGAATGGACGTCGAGGAGCTGCGTGGTGCTGGCGATCGTCAACTCGTTCGCCATGCGGCCGGACAGGAGAAAATTAAAATAGTCGGGCAGGAAGAGGCAGCGCGTGGCGAGGTCGGTGATGGCGGGACAGGAGGCGACGTGTTCCTCGAGTTGCAGCGAGGAGTTGTAGAAGACGTTCGGGATGCCGGTGGCGGCGTAGACGCGCTCGAGGGCGGCGCGGGTGTTGCCGAGGCGTTTCAGGCCGGCTTGGGTGCGGGAGTCGCGGTAGGCGTGGACGGGCGCGACGAGGCGGCCGGCGTCGTTGACCAGCGCGTAATCGACGCCCCAGGTGTCGACGCCGACGGAGGCGAGCGTGGCGCCTTTCGGCAGCGCGGCGAGGGCGGCGCGGAGGCCGGTCTGGATCTCCGCCCAGAGGCCGGTGATGTTCCAGTAGTCGTGTCCGCCGAGGGATTGGAAGGCGTTGGGGAAGCGATGCACCTCCTTCAGCTCGAGCTTCTGGTTTTTCCAGATGCCAAGAATGACGCGACCGCTGGTGGCGCCGAGATCGACGGCGGCGAGGTAGACGGGGGAGGGCATGGCGAAAAGTAGGCGAGGGACGGGGAGGAAAACGACTTAAGCTTTTGGCTAAGGTTTGAATCTACCAAAATCTACCAAAAACGCGCACCTTCTTCCAAGATGAGGATTGCGAGCGAGGCGCCTTTGGTGGCAGGTTTCGCGCCCTTCGCCCCTCCATGGCCCACGCCCAATCCGCTCTGCTCACCGATCCCTCGCGCCCCGCCGGCAAGCGCGTGCAAATGATGGCCACCTGCCTCTGCGACGCCTTCTACGACGACGTGGCGAAGGCCACGGTCGAGGTGCTCGAATACTTGGGCTGCACGGTGGAGTTTCCCGACGGCCAGACTTGCTGCGGGCAACCCGCCTTCAACGGCGGCGACTGGGCCTCCTCGCGCAAGGTCGTGCGTCACACGCTGAAGGTGTTCGGCGGCGATCTCCCGGTCATCGTGCCGAGCGGCTCCTGCGCCGCGATGATGTTTCACGGCGCCCCGCTCGAGTTCGAGAAGGAGGCCGATCTCCCCGAGGTCGAGGCCTTCGGCAAGCGCACGTGGGAGCTGGTCGATTTCATCGTCAACGGTCTCGGCGTGAAAACCTGGCCGGGCAGCTATAAGGCGAAGGTCGCCTTTCACCGTTCTTGCCACTCGCGTGGCACCTGCACCGGCCCGGCCGCGCTGACCTTGCTCTCGAGCATCAAAGACATCGAGGTCGTGCCCTTCGGCGAGGGCGAACAATGCTGCGGCTTCGGCGGCACCTTTTCCGTGTCGTTCCCCCATGTCTCCAAGGGCATGGGCACCTTGAAACTCGAGCACATCCGCGCCGCGCAGCCCGACGTCGTCGCCTCGATCGACATGAGCTGCATGATGCACCTCGGCGGCCTCGCCCAAAAAGAGGGCAAGCCGATCAAGACCCTGCACGTCGCGCAGATCCTCCGCGACGCGCTCAAAACCGCTTAACCTTCTCTCGCCCCGCCGCCCCGTCGCCATGGCCCTCCAGCAAATCGACCAGTTCGCCGCCAAGCTGCGCCCCGACACGCGCGCCGCCGTCTACGACGGTTCCAAAAAAGGCCACGAGAAGCGCACCTCCGTCCTCTTCGACCATTACCCCGACCCCGACCACCTCCGTCGCCTCGCGGGCAACATCAAGCAGCACGTCGTCGAAAACCTCGACACGCTGCTCCCCGCCGCCGCCGCCGCCCTCGAGCGCAACGGCGTGAAGGTCCACTGGGCCTCCACCGCCGAGGAGGCCAACGCCGCCGTGCTCGCGATCATGCAGGCCCGCGGGGCAAAAAAGATGGTCAAGGCCAAGACCATGGTCTCCGAGGAGACGCACCTCGCCGACTTCCTCGACAAAAACGGCGTCGAGTGCGTCGAGACCGACCTCGGCGAGTTCATCATCCAGATCGATGGCGACCACCCCTCGCACATCGTAAAGCCGATCATCCACAAGAACCGCCGCGAGATCGCCACGTCCTTCGAGAAGCACGGCCTCGGCGCCTACAACGACGACCCGCAGACGATCACTCGCCGCGCGCGCGTCCATCTGCGCAAAAAATACCTCGAGGCCGACGTCGCTCTCACCGGCGCCAACTTCGTCACCGCCGACACCGGCCGTCTCGTCCTCGTGACCAACGAGGGCAACTCCCGCTTCTGCCTCGCCGCCACCAAGTGCCACATCGCGATGGTCGGCATCGAGAAACTCCTCCCGCGCGAGAACGACCTCGGCCTCTATCTCAATCTCCTCGCCCGCTCCGGCACCGGCCAGCAGCTCACCGTCTACACCGAGTTCATCTCCGGTCCGCGCTTCGCGCAGCAGCCCGACGGCCCCGAGGAGATGCACGTCATCTTCGTCGACAACGGTCGCACCGATGCCCTCGCCAGCGAGTGCCGCGACATCCTCCGCTGCATCCGTTGCGGCGCCTGCCTCAACGTCTGCCCCGTCTACCGCCAGGCCTCCGGCCACGCCTACCGCAGCGTTTATCCCGGCCCCGTCGGCGCCGTGCTCTCGCCGCTCCTCGCCGGCGAACGTTTCCCTGAGCTCGCGGACTTGCCCAAGGCCTCCTCGCTCTGCGGCGCCTGCAACGAGGTCTGCCCGGTCAACATCCCCATCCCCGACCTGCTTCTTCGCCTGCGCGCCCGCGGCAAGGAAGAGGGCGCGAAAGGCGCCGCCGCCGGCACGCCGCCGATGGGCGCCTGGTCGGTCCTCGCCTCGCAACCCGTCGCGTGGAAGACCTCGCTCACCGCCGGCCACGCGCTCAACTACATCCCGAAGAGCCTCATTCCCGTGCCGCCGATGCAGACCTGGCTGCGCGACCGCACGCTTCCCGAGTGGCGCGGCGGATCCTTCCGCAAGTGGATGAAAGACCGCGCGAAAAAATAAGCGCCCGCGCCGTTTCACTGAACCATCCTCCGTCGGACGTTCGCGCCAATCCGTCCCCGCGTCTTCCGTCCGGCTCCACGTTCTCAGCTCCTAGCTCCACGCTCCGATGTCCACCGCCCGCGACACCCTTCTTGCCCGAGTCAAAGCCGCCCTCGCCCCGCTGCCCGAGCGCGCGCCGCTGCCCAACTGGGACCGCGAACTCGTCATCATGCGCCAGGCCCGCGGCGCGGTCGACGCCTGGACGCTCTTCGCCGAGCGCCTCAAGGGCGTGAACGGCACCCCGCTCAGCGCCGTCGCCGAGCTTGTCGCCCTCCTCGCGAAGAACGACTGGAAACACGGCTACTGCGATCCTGCGCTCTGGCCCTCGCTGCGCGCCGCTTTTGACGCCGCGGGCGGCTTCACCGTCGAGACCGAGTTTGATCGCACGCGCGTCGACGATTACCAATTCGGCATCACCGCCGCCGTCGGCGCCGTGGCCGAGACCGGCACGCTCGTCCTCTCCGACCTCGGCACCTCCCGCCGCCTCGGCGCGCTTACGCCTTGGACGCACGTCGCCGTGCTGCGCCGCGCGCAGATTCATCTCGACGTGCCCGCCGCCATCGCCGCGCTGCCGAAAGATCCGAACGTCGTCTGGGCCACCGGCCCCTCCAAGACCGCCGACGTCGAGGGCATTCTCATCGAAGGCGTGCACGGCCCCGGCGTGCAGGTGGCCCTCCTGATCGATTAATCCGGGGCTTTCCCGGTTGTGCCCTCCGCAGCGCGCATCCGCGCCGCGCTTGACCGCCCCTCGCGCGGCCCGCTTTTCTTCCGCTCAACCATGAGCGACCGCCCGGCCACGCCCTCCACCGTAAAATACAAACGCATCGTCCTGAAACTCAGTGGCGAAGTGCTTCGTGGAAAAGGAGTCGACCCGATTGATCCGCAGATCCTCGAGAGCATCTGCCAGCAGGTGAAAACGGTTCGCGATCTCGGCATCGAGGTCTGCGTCGTCATCGGCGGCGGCAACATCTTCCGCGGTCTCACCGGCTCCCAACGCGGCGTCGACCGCACCACCGGCGATTACATGGGCATGCTCGCCACCGTGATCAACTCGCTCGCGATCATGGATTGCCTCGAAAAGATGGGCGTGAGCTGCCGCGTGCAGTCCGCCATCCCGATGAACCAGGTCGCCGAGCCTTTCATCCTCCGCCGCGCCATCCGCCACCTCGAAAAGGGCCGCGTCGTCATCTTCGCCGCCGGCACCGGCAACCCCTACTTCTCGACCGACACCACGGCCGCCCTGCGCGCCTCCGAGATCCGCGCCGACATCATCATGAAGGCGACCAAGGTCGACGGCATCTACAACAAGGATCCCAAGAAGCACGCCGACGCCGTCCGCTACGACAGCCTCACCTTCATCGAGGCCCTCAAGCAGCGCCTCAACGTCATGGACAGCACCGCCTTCTCGCTCTGCCTCGACAACAACATGCCGATCCTCGTGTTCGACCTGCACGCGCAGGATTCGATCACCAAGGCCGTCCACGGCGAGCCCGTCGGCACGCTGGTGCATAGCTGAGGCGCCACGAACCTGTCGTCTTTTTAGCCGCTCTCCGGGAGCGGCTTTTTCGCGCTTATAGCTCCGGCTCCGGAGCCAAGCGCGCTCTCGACAAGGCCGCCCGTCGCGGCGGATAGTGCCGGTTTTCTCAACCTCATCTCCCTCGCAGCCATGTCCTCTCCCTTCCTCTCCGACGCCCAGGCCCGCATGAAGAAAGCCGTGGATCACACCCTTCACGAGTTTTCCAACATCCACACCGGCAAGGCCTCCCCCACCATGGTCGAGGGCGTGATGGTCGAGTCCTACGGTTCGATGATGCGCATCAAGGACTGCGCCGCCATCTCCACCCCGGATTCCCGCCAGATCGTCGTCCAGCCCTGGGACAAAGGCACCCTCCAAGCCATCGTGAAGGGCATCCAGATCGCCAACATCGGCCTTAATCCACGCATCGACGGCAGCGTCGTCCGCATCGGCCTGCCCGAGATGAGCCGCGAGCGTCGCCAGGAATTCGTGAAGATCGCCCAGCGTTTCGCCGAGGAAGGCCGCGTGCAGGTGCGCAACGTCCGCCGCGACGTGCTCGAGGCCGTGAAGAAGGCCAAGCTTCCCGAGGACGAGACCAAGCGCGTCGAGAAGGACATCCAGACCGCCACCGACAAGGCCATCGCCGACATCAACACCCACCTCGCCTCGAAGGAGAAGGACCTCCTCACCGTCGGCTGATCCCGCCCGTCGCGGCTTCGCCCGCCGCGCCATCCCTTCGACGCTCCCATGTCCGCCGCCGCCCTTCCCAAACGCGTCGTCGTCAAGCTCGGCACCGGCGTGCTCACGCACGGTATCGGGCAGTTGAATACCGCACGCATCGACGCCCTCGCCGCCGGCATCGCCGGCCTCCGCGCCTCGGGCGTTGAGGTGATCGTGGTCTCCTCCGGCGCCGTCGGCCTCGGCATGGGCCGCCTCGGGCTTAAGAAGAAGCCCTCCGACGTCTCGAAAAAACAGGCCTGCGCCGCCATCGGCCAATCGCTGCTCATGCAGACCTGGCAGCGGGCCTTCGACCCGCACGGCACGACCGTCGCGCAGGTCTTGCTCACCCACGAGGATCTGCGCCATCGCCACCGCCACCTCGGGGTGAAGGAGTGCCTCGAGGAGCTGATCGACTACGGCGTCGTCCCCGTGATCAACGAAAACGACACGGTGAGCGCGGCCGAGATCAAGTTCGGCGACAACGACACGCTCTCCGCCATGGTCGCCGCCCTCGTCGGCGCACAACACCTCGTGATCCTCTCCACCGCGCCCGGCCTCATCGACATGAAGGGCACGGGCAAGATTCTGCCGGTGGTTGCGAAGATCACGCCCGAGATCGAGGCGATGGCCGGCGGCACCACCGACGTCACCGCGACCGGCGGCATGATCTCGAAAATCTCGGCGGCGAAAGTCGCTCTGCGCGCCGGTTGCGGCGTGTTTATCGCGAGCGGAGCCGAGCCGGATATCCTCGCGAGGCTCTTCGCCGGCGACAACCCGGGCACCTTCTTCGTCCCCGCCGGCGAACCGCTCGAATCGCGGAAACG